>JASIEN010000131.1 GCA_030045935.1 Candidatus Sulfotelmatobacter sp. | reverse complement strand
GACGGCTCCGGAGGGCGAGATTTCGGTTGCAGAGTCCTTCAGTCCGCCTGCATCACCGGTGATGCGGCCAGTACTCCGGCAGCAAGTTCCAGGTCGTGCAGATCTTCGCGGCTGAAATCCTGCGTGAAGCGCGCGTCGAGCCCCTTGCGCGAGATTTGAATGACCCCCATCACGGCTGAGTTGTGATCCAGAATCGGCACCGACATCAGCTTCTGAATGGGCACCGGCCCCGCAGCTTCTGTATCATCGTTGTTGGTCGCGCCAACCGGCTTGATCGTTTCGAAGATGCTGGCATGTTTTACGCGCGCGAAGTTGTTGAAGATTTCCGGCTTCTTGCTGAGCGCGGTATGCGCGGCCACAGCCTTGCTCGAAATTGGAATCGCTCCTGTGGTGCGCAGATGTTCGGGAAAGATAAATTTCAGCAGGCCGCCTTCCAGCCGCAGCAGCGCCACCTCCGCATGCTGCACGCGGAACACCTTCGCCAAAACCATGCTGACGTCCAGTGGCGTAACCCCCTGCCCTAATACCGATCCCAGAGGCAACAGATTTTCAGGAAGAATGAATTCCTCAACCGCTCGATCATCTGGCTTGTGGTTCATAAGAACTCGCATTACAAATGCAATTCCGAACGCTTGCATACCCGCACTTTGACCGCCAGATATGCGCTCCAATGACATCCTACAACTCCTTTCAATTCAGCAAAGTAGCTTACGTTCATGGCCTTTTGCGGCAGCTTTTTCACAGTGAGAAACGTCGAATCCTGCAACCCCAATGACAGATTTTGTCATTCGGGATTTTCGCTCTGCCTGCTAAAGCCTTTGTATTTGCGCAAAGTTCGAGATTCGATGGTTCGCATCTTCCCTTCCCGCAAGCAACTGATTACACTGCCTTGCATGAGCGTCCCAGTGCAACCCAATGTCAAACTTACGAATGCCCCAGATTATCGTGAATCCTATGCCAACAGCGTGCAGATGCGCGTCAATGTGTGGGACTTTTTCCTCGTCTTCGGAACCTTACAGCAGCAAAGCGAAACTCAGGTCGAGATTCGCAACTTTCAGGGCATTTATTTGAGCCCGCAGCAAGCCAAAGCCCTGCCCGGACTTTTGCAGCAGAACGTAGTCGGCTACGAAAGCGCCTTCGGCGAGATCAAACTCGACCCACGCCTGACCCCGCCGGGACCAGTACACTAAGTGTCCCAGGCATCGGGCTTCTTAGATGGGGCAGCGCTTCCACACTGCGATATGGTCCAGTCATCAGGTGCGGCTTGAGCCGCAGAGATAATTCTGAAGGAACCATTTGTATTCTGAAACGATTGGTCGCGGTGAGAAAGAACGCTCAAGCCCTCACCCGGGCCTGGTGTTCGCGATCATTTTCGTCTTCATCCTCCTCCTGCACACGCCTCTCCTCCAACTCCCTTATTTCTGGGACGAAGCTGGTTACTACGTCCCCGCGGCTCGCGATCTGTTGCTCACCGGCAGCCTGATACCGCACTCGAGCGTATCGAACGCACACCCTCCGCTGGTGATGGCCTGGCTCGCGTTGTGGTGGAAACTGGTTGGCTACGCGCCCCTGGTAACGCGGACGGCGATGCTACTGATTGCCGCGTTCTCGCTGCTTGGCGTTTTTCGATTGGCGGCGAAGGTTTCGAACTTTACGGTTGCGATGGCCTCGACCCTCTGCACGGCTGTGTATTCGGTCTTCTTCACTCAAAGCTCACTTGCGCAGCTGGATCTCGCCGCTGCGGGACTTAGCTTCTGGGCTCTTTCCGTCTGGCTCGACGGCCAATTCTTCGCTGCCGCTATATGGTTCTCCCTCGCGGCGCTGGCGAAGGAAACCGCCATTCTCACTCCCCTCGCCCTGGCGGTTTGGGAAAGCATCGGCCTTCCCCTACGGAACAGTCACCTGCGCATCCTTTGGCAAAGCGAAGGTCAGACCAATCCGGGATCAAATATTTCAACTGCGCACCGCGTGGCGTTTTTGCTCATGCCCGTTCTCCCGCTCACTGCCTGGTACGCCTATCATTACGCCCGCACCGGCTACGTCTTCGGTAATCCGGAGTTCTTCCATTACAACGTCGCGGCGACTCTGCACCCAACGCGAATTGTGATTACGCTGGGGATGCGCCTGTGGCAGGTCCTCGGATATCTGCATCTCTGGGTATTAACCGTCGCTACCCTGCTGGCCATGTGGCTGTTGCCGCCGCTGCACGATTCCCAAGGCGAACGCCCGCGCATTCTTCTCCCGGCGCAGATGTTCTTCTATGCAGTTATTGCCGCCTACGTCGTAGCCATGTCGCTCATCGGCGGAGCGGTTCTGGCGCGCTACATGCTGCCTGTCATTCCTCTCGTCGTTATTCTTTGTGTTTCGACCTTATGGCGGCGGTTTCCTTTTTGGCCTGCCGGCATCGCCTGCATCGTTGTCGCGTTTGTTCTGGCATGGTTCTCCAATCCGCCCTATGGATTCGCGCCCGAGGACAATCTCGCCTATCGCGATTACATCTTGCTGCACGAAGACGCCGAGCACTTTTTGGAAGCGCGTTACCCCATGGCGCGCGTGCTCACCGCGTGGCCCGCGTCCGACGAAATCACTCGCCCGTGGCTCGGCTACATCACGCGGCCCATGCGCGTGGTGCGCATCGAGAATTTTTCTCTCGAGGAAATTGTTTCTGCAGCTGATTTTCGCCAGAACTATGAAGTCGCCTTAGTCTTCTCGACAAAATACGAACCCGCCTCAGCCCCGTGGGACCGATGGCAAACCTGGGCCAAACTAAAATCCCGCTTTTTCGGATTTCACCGCGATCTGCCACCCGCAGCCGTTGCGAGAATTCTGGGTGGGCAAATCGTGTATTCGCCATCACCTAGACAAGGCCAATGGATCGTTGTGATTGAAATCAATAAAAGTGAGATAGAGAATGCGAATGTTCAAGGCGTGGACAACGACAGCCTTAACGGGCGTCATTCCCCTGTAACAAGGGAGGCACTGTCAGAGCCGTAATAATCGAAAACAGAGAGTGCGAGGTTAGCTGGATCTGAAAACCCACCAATTCCCTTGACAGTACGAAGAAGCGGCGATAGGCTCGCGCAGTGCAGCGGGTGTGGTGCACTGTGCAGGAAGGAGGAGTTATGCGCATGTTCAGCAACCGCTTCGTACAGGGTGCAGTCTTCATCATTGCGACCATCGGCGCCGCAATCTCAGCCCACGCTGTGAGCTTCAGCGACGCAAGTCTGAACGGGAGCTACAGCTTTCTGATCAATCTGCGGACAGCGAACACGAGCACCGACCAGTTTGCGATGGTAGGCGTCCTGACGTTCGACGGCGCGGGCAATGTGACCGGCTCGTACACGTCGATCTCAGCGGACACGCCGAGCTCGGGGACGTTGGGTGGCACGTACAGCGTGGCCTCCAATGGGACCGGTACGCTGACCTTTACCTCGGGTTCGTCAGCTGAGTTCGAGATCGCTCTCAATTCGCCTAGCAAGGGCATCGCCGAGGATGTGCAATTGTTGCAGATCAACGACAGCAACAACGAGATCATCAGCGGCACTGCCGTACTCCAGTCCACCACCGCAGAGACGTACAGCGCCGCAAGTGTAAAAGGGAGCTTCACCTTCCAGTACAATCCGTGGACGGCTCAATCGAGTCTTTCTCAGGACGGCGGCATCGGCGTGTTCACCTTCAATGGCAAAGGAACCGTCACATTCTCCGTGACCACCGTTTACGGCGGCACGGTCTTTACGAATAGCGGCAGCATGACATATACGGTGAACTCGAATGGAACCGGGACGATCTCGGCCTCCGGCGGCAACTCTTTGCAGATTGCGTTTGCGTTAAACTCAGTGGCGGGAAAGCTGGCCAAAGGCTTGCAGTTCCTGGATACTGACACAACGGACGGCGGCAACATGGTCATCACTGGAAACACGGCCAAGCAGTGACGCTCGCGGAGGGGCTGCCCTGCGTCCTTTGCAGCGGGATTTTTGATTAAGACGTTTCGGTGCGTGATTTTCTAGGTCGTGCGCTGCGGGCCTGCCCGCTGCCGGCGCTCGGTTGTGTCTGCTCGAAGCCTCCATGCACGTCTCTCGACTTCTTTAATCTCGCGAGGAAGCCAGAGGGCTTCTATCTCTTTTTCTGACACTCCGTTCATGGTTGCCACGACATGCCCAACCCTCTTACCCGACTTGAACAAGCGGACAATTCGTCCCTCCTGGTTTGTCGCACCATGATGAACGATGTCTCCGATACAGAAGTTCATGGCGTTTCACGCTAGCTATTTCTGAAGCAAAACCGCCCTGAGCGTCCCATTTTGGGAAAAACCGCACACAGCGCCCAATACAGCGCAGTAATTGCTTCGCTTTCCAGCGCAGGGGAGGGCTAGAATGCCGGGGGCGCGGTCTCCCCTTGCCCAGTAGGTAAGCTACCGAACCGCCTCGGCCAGAGTAGGGTTCAGTCCCGAGATGGAAGAGGAGACCGCGTGCGCTTTATTTTGGTGCGTCTGGCGCTGAAGGTTCAGTGACCCTTCATCACGCCTCACTTTCAAAACTAACCAACCGCCAATCCTGGGTAAAGGGACAAGATAGGACAAACTTTGGGCCGCCCACGAAGCGGCTCGCGGAGTGACGCAATGAGAATTCTGAATGGCTGGAAGGAAATCGCGGATTACCTGCATCGAACCTCGCGCAGCGCGCGCAGATGGGAACGGCTGGGACTTCCCGTGCGGCGTATCTCGAATGGCCGGCGAAGCCCGGTTGTCGCATTCTCACATGAGCTTGAAGACTGGATGCGGATGAGGGAAGCGCGGATGTGGGGAACGGGCACGATCGAAATCAATCGCATTGCCTTCAGGCGCACGCGACACGAGACTCGAAAATTGGTCGATGAACTGAAAGCGGTAAGAATAGAATATCGGCGCCTGCTAACCGCGATCCACGACTCAAATCGGCAAGGCCGGAGGTATTAATCTCCGGTTGCCCGCGCCGGGGCTCGCCGACGGACGCCCTCCCTTAATGCGCCCCGCGTAAGCGCCGTCCCAGAAAACGTTAGGGACTCGCCTTCAGCATAAACGCATCTGATGGCAATCCGGCAGCAAATCGGCAAGGTCGACGGCATCGGCGGGTAGCCATTTCTAGCTTGAAACCGTCGAAACTGTCGAACCGTTATTGCGCCATCAAGTGGCACGAATGTGTCTTGATCACCAGCCAAACTTCACTTCCCGGTGCTAGCCGTAGTGCGTCCTGCGCCGCAAGCGTGAGATACACTTCCATCTCCACTCCGCAATCGACGCGCGCGCAAATGATCATGTCACGCCGTTCCAGCGAAACCACGCGGCCCGCGATCACATTGCGGGCGCTCAGGCCCTGCGGTTGAGATGTGGCCAGCAGAATGTCTCCAGCCCGGATTCCGATGCGCAGCTTCGATCCCACTTCTGCATGGATTAGAGGTGTTTCGAGCACGGGCGCACCTTCTGATTGAGTGCCTTTTTCGCCTGGTGCCCGTGCTCCTGATGCGCATGCGTTCAGACAGCAATACATACTCCCGCGTTCTTCATGAATCGACTCCACCACCGCGTCGAAAATATTTTCAAATCCCGCCAGTTGCGCCACGGTTTCCTGCCGGGGCGCGCGCAGAACTTCATGCGGCGTGCCTTGCGCGATGATGCACCCACTTTCCAGGACGATCACGCGCCCGCCCAATGCGATCACCTCTTCGCGGCTATGCGTCACGTAAAGAATCGGAATAGCGTGAGCCTGGTTCCACAGGCGCAGGTCGTCAATGATTTCGGCCTTGATGGGCGCATCCAAGGCGGCCAGTGGCTCATCGAGCAACAGCGTTCGCGGCTCGGTCACCAGAGCTCGAGCCAAGGCCACGCGCTGCCGCTCTCCGCCGGAAATCTGTCCGGGACTTCGATCGCGTAGCTGCTCGATGCGGAACTCGCGCAATATCGACATAGCACGTTCTCGTCGCCGTGCGCTCGATAAACTAGTCAGGCCGTACTCGACATTTTGCTCCACTGTGAGGTGCGGAAATAGCGCGAGATCCTGAATGACATATCCCACATTTCTTTTTGCCACAGCAATGTTCGTGGCTTGACTCGCATCGAACAGAACGCGATCTCCGACCGCAATGCGGCCTGCATCGGGAGTCGTCAGCCCCGCCACACAGTTAAGCAGCGTGGTCTTTCCGGCGCCCGATGCCCCAAACAGAATCGTGAATCCCGCCTCGGCGGTGAATTCGCAATCGAGATGGAAGGAGCCAAGGCTCTTACGTGCCTTTACATATAACGGACTCTGTCTGGGGTCAAAGGACGTGGGCATCGAGTCTCGCTATTTCGCCGGACTCATTCTCCGCCACTCGCGGCTCGATAGGGTTGAAAGCGCGTTTGCCCGATTCAACCCGTAAATCAGGGTCAGAACCAAAAAACAGAAGATCAGCAACAGCAGCGCCATGGCATTCGCCGACGCGTAGTTCGCGGCCTCGACCTGATCGTAGATGTCAATCGAAACCGTGCGCGTGACCCCAGGAATATTTCCACCGACCATTAGCACCACGCCGAATTCGCCCATCGTGTGAGCAAACGATAAGGCCAGACCGGTGATCAGCCCGGGCGTTGAAAGGGGCACCACAACGCGAAAAAAAGTACGCAGAGGTGAAGCGCCAAGAAGTGCCGAAGCCGACAGTAATTTCCGGTCGACAGACGAAAACGACGCCGCGAATGGCTGCACCGCAAATGGCAGGCTATACAGGATGGAACCAATGACCAACCCGGTGAACGTGAAAGCCAGGGTGTGCCCGGTCAACGATTGCCACCATCTTCCCAGGGGACTATGTGAGCCGAGCGCTACCAGAACGTAAAATCCCAGTACGGTTGGAGGCAAAACAATGGGCAGCGCAACAACCGCTTCCACCAGAAACTTCCACCGCCAGCGCGAAAAAGCAATCCAGTAAGCCAAAGGCAAGCCGACGACAAAAAGAATCGCCGATACGACCACGGCCAGCTCGATGGTAAGGCGAAATGCCTGCCAGTTAATCAAATTGACCTTCCACGCCGTTTTTCAATCGCCCAATCAGGCGATCACTCAATCACCCGACAAGCTCAGTCACCCAGCGCAAACCCATATCGCCTCAACACTGCCGTTGCCTCAGCGCTCTTTATATATTCCAGAAACGACGCCGCCTCTTGCCGATGCTGCGACCGCGAAATCATCACCACGCCCTGATCCAGTGGCGGATATGCATCCGCTGGAACTACCCAGTACTTACCTTTCCCCTGCATCGACGGCGCAACTGCGTGCGCGAAGGCCACAAACCCCACCTGTGCATTGCCTGACTCAACAAACTGCGCCGCCTGCGCGATGTTTTCTCCGAGCACTAACTTGCTCGAGATTTTTTCATATAGCCCGAAGTGTTTGAGCGCGGCCACAGCCGCCCGTCCGTACGGAGCATGTTGCGGGTTGCCGATCGCAATTTTCGTTACTGACGGATCAAGTAGCACATCGACGCCCTTCTTCTCAACGTCGAGCGGCGAATCTCTTGGTACCCATAGCACCAACTTTCCTTGCGCGTAACGATACAAGGTTGCGCCATCGGCGTCGTCGGCCGCGATCAGTTGTTTCGGATAATCCATGTCCGCCGAGAAAAATAAATCAAAAGGAGCGCCGTTCTGAATCTGCTGGGTCAATGCTCCCGATGCTGCAAAAGAAAGTTTCACGACTGTGCCGGTACGCTTTTCGAAATTGTTCGCGATCTCTTGTAGAGCGGCGCTCAAGTCGGCGGCAGCCGCTACGTTAATCTCATGGTGAGCGGGTGCAGCCTGAGCAACACACAGTACTGGCGGCAACAATAAGAAAATCGCACAAAAAACAAACCGTGTAGAGCGGGCACGCCTGCCCGCTTGCCTATACCGGCCGGAAGTGTCAAAGAACCCTCCAGCAAGCGTGCACAACGTCCTCGTCCAGGCCATGAAATGTCCCATAATGGTC
>JASIEN010000130.1 GCA_030045935.1 Candidatus Sulfotelmatobacter sp. | reverse complement strand
GTGGGCAACAGGTTCGACAAGTTGCGCGAGGCTTTCGAGCAGATCGCCGCCGAACTGCGCAGCCAGTACAACCTGGGCTACACGCCGACCAATATCAAACTCGACGGCACCTATCGCAAGCTGGAAATCAAGAACAAACAGAACTATAAGATCCAGGCGCGGGCGGGATACTACGCGGGCAAGAGCCAGGATTAGCCAGGTGTCATCCCGAACGGCCGCGCTTTTGTCAGCGGCCGGAGGGATCTCCCGAAATAAGGAGCTTGCTTGGGGGAGACCCTCTCTCCGCCGGAAAAGCGGCTCCGCTCGGGATGACGATCCGACGATGATGTTCTGGTCCTCCTCCTGATACACTCTTTCGCGGAGGTGCCCAATGCCTCACTTCTCCCGTCGTTCCTTTCTGCATTTATCGGCGGCAGCTTCGGCCGCGGCCATGTTTCGCGGCATGAGCGAAGCGCAGATGGCCGCTGCGGCTAGACCCGCGGTTCACAGTTCCAACGCCGTCGTTATTGACTCCAATGAGAATCCGCTCGGGCCCTGCGAGTCGGCTCGCAGCGCCGTCGCGGCCATCATCCCGCAAGGCGGTCGATATGCCTTTAACCTGAGCGTGGATCTCGCCAAGACTTTCGCGCAGGGCGAAGGTTTGAATCCGGATTGGGTCCGGGCGACGGTTGGTTCGACTCCGCCGCTCGGGCTGACCGTACTCGCATTCACTTCGCCGAAGAGGAGCTACGTAACCGCCGATCCTGGATACGAGTATGGCTTGAACCTGGCGACGAGTACGGGTGTGCGAGTCGTCGCGGTTCCGCTGACCAAGTCTTATGCGCATGACGTGAAGGCGATGCTGGCTGCCGCTCCCGACGCGGGACTGTTTTACATCTGCACCCCGAACAATCCAACGGGCACACTTACTCCTCATGCGGATATCGAATATCTCGTGGCGAATAAGCCGAAAGATTCTGTCGTGCTGGTCGATGAAGCCTACATCCATTTCAGCGACCAGGCCGAATCCACTTTTGATCTGGTGAAAGCCGGAAAAGATGTGGTCGTGCTGCGGACATTTTCAAAAATTTATGGGCTGGCTGGATTGCGCTGTGGTTTCGTGATTGCGCGTCCGGACCTGATGCAGAAAATCATGGTGCGCGGGGGATGGAATCCGATGCCGGTCACGGCCGTGGTGGCCGCGCAAGCGAGCCTGAATGAACCGCAACTGGTGGCGGAGCGACGGCGCATCAATACAACTGTTCGCCAGCAGACTTTCGACTGGCTCGAGCGCAACGGATTCACCTACATCGCATCGGATTCGAATTGTTTCATGCTCGATGCCAAGCGGCCCGGCCAGCAATTGCGCGAGGCGATGGCGAGGGAGAATGTTTTGGTAGGCCGCATCTGGCCGAGCATGCCGAACTGGGTTCGCATCACGGTGGGGACTCAGGACGAGATGGAGAAATTCCAGGCTGCACTGCAGAAAGTCATGAAGGCCTGAGGTCTTTGAAAACCCTCGGCTGACCCCACCTCCTGTGACGTCATCCCGAGGCTCAGTTCTGGATCGCGGAGATCTCTCGCTCCGCAGGAAAAGGGCTTCGCTCGGGATGACGCAACAAAAATGGCTGACAAGTTCGGTTTAGCTCCAGCTGATTCGCTGCCGCCCGCCGCTCCGTTTGGCATTCCACGCGTCCCCGGTTACCATGTCACCCGATGGCTCGTGAGACGCTGGTCGATTCCCGGCAGGAAATTCTGCGTACCGCTGCCCGCCTGTTTCAGCAACGCGGCTATGATGCGACTTCCATGAACGATGTCGCGGCTGCGCTCAAACTCAGCAAAGGCGGCCTCTACCACCACTTCCAGAGCAAAGACGAAATCCTGTTCGAAATCATGAATCACGCTATGGAGATCACCGAGGAGCGTGTGCTCGCACCGGTGCGGGGAATTGGCAATCCGGAAGAGCGGTTGCGAACCCTGATCCGCCTGCACATCGAAGTGGTGCTCAGCCCGCGCGACCGGGAGATCACGGTCATGCTGCATGAAAACCATCCTTTGCCCCAGTCATTGCGAAAGCGAATCAATGCACGAAAAAAAGATTACGTGCATTTCGTGGAAAATCTGATCGCCGAGGTGCAACGGTCACGCCCCAGCAAAGGCGGAGTCTCGCCACGCGCCGCGGCCTTCGCCCTGCTCGGAATGATCAACTGGATCTATCAGTGGTACAAGCCGGAAGGGAATCTGCAGGCGCACAATCTGGTGCCGCAATTCACCGATCTCGTCTTGGGGGGAATCTTCGCGTGAAAACTGATTCGAGCAGGGCTGACTCCGGGGAAACCCGCGATTCCAGCAAAACGATGTTCGCCAGCATGCTTTCGATCGATCAGCAGCGGAGACAGAACGGAAAGGCGTATCACGAATTCCTGCGCGTGCCCGCGATGAGCGCTGGTCTTTACGTGCTCGCGGCCGGAGCCACCGATCTGCAGCGTCCGCATCACGAAGATGAAATGTATTACGTAGTGCGCGGGCGCGCGCGCTTCCGCGCCGACAAAGATGATCGCGAAGTTTCCGCCGGCAGCGTGATTTTCGTTGCCGCCGAGGTTGAACACAAGTTCTACGACGTCAAGGAAGAAATCGCCGTTCTGGTCTTTTTCGCGCCCGCAGAAAGTTGACCGCGTGTCGCGCTCGCACATGAGATATTCCATCGTTCCGGTGACGACGGAGCACTGGTCTGCGATCCGCAGGATTTACCTGGAAGGCATTGCAACGAATAATGCCACCTTTGCGACCGAAGCTCCCGATTGGGAGAGCTGGGATGCAAGTCACCGGCGTGATTGCCGTGTGGTGGCATTACAGTCAATCGCAGGGGCCGCGGAAGCGGGTGAGCCCATTGTCCTTGGCTGGGCAGCATTGTCGCCCGTTTCCAGTCGCATGGTGTACGCAGGAGTCGCGGAAGTTTCCGTTTACGTGGCCGCGGCGGCACGCGGACGGGGCGTGGGCAAGGCGCTACTGCGTGCATTGATCGAGGAATCCGAACGAAACGGCATCTGGACGCTGCAAGCGGGCATCTTTCCCGAGAACGTGGCCAGCCTCAAGCTGCATAAGTCCTGCGGATTTCGCGAGCTGGGAGTACGCAAGAAAATCGGGAAAATGCTAGACCGTTGGCGGGACGTTCTTCTGCTGGAACGCCGGAGCGAGAAGACTGGAGTTTAGACTTTGCCCCGCGCTACTTGTGCGGTGGAATCCAATAAACCTCTTCCTTCACCGCGTGCTTTTCGGTAAATCCGCGGCGGCGCAGAATGGCCTTGCTGTGCTCGATCATTTCGGGATGGCCGCAGAGATAGGCGATGGTATTGCTCGCATCGAGTTCCCAATGGTCGGCATACTTGCGCAGAATGTCGTCGGCCCGGCCGATTTCGCCTGCCCAGTCCTCGTGGTCCCAGGGACGGCTGACGGTAGGAACATACTTGAACCACGGCACTTCACTTTCGAACTGGGTAAGCTCTTCGCGATAGCCGAACTCCCAGGGGCGGCTGGCTCCATTGAGAAGATAGAGTTGATGAGTACCGTCAAATCGGCCTTCTTTCCAGTCCTTGTATAGCGTCCGCACATAGCTCACAAAGGGAGCGACGCCTGTCACGGTCGAAATGAGCAGATGATGGGTGCGGCCGTTTTGCATATCGAGCGAGAACTTGCCTTTTGGAACCTTGCGCATGAGCAGGCCATCGCCGGGCTGAAGCCGGTGCAATAGCGGAGTGAGCGCGCCCTCGGGCACAAGTTCGAAAAAGAACTCGAGTTCATCTTCTGACGGGGAAGAAACGATGGAGTAAGGCCGCTCGATGCGCTTGCCGCCTGGGATTTCAACCCCCAAGGTGGCATACTGCCCCGGCACGAAGGGAAACGCCCCACCGCTTTCGATACGGAACATCCACAGGTCGGGAGCGAAGTCGACACGACGGGTGACGATGGCGTGGAAAAATTTGTCTTCGGGCGTGGGCATGAGGTTCTAAGTAAAATCCTAGCTCGACGAGAGTGGTCTGACCACCTCACAACCGACCGGTCGGTCATTCGAGTCCCGCTATCCTACCCTGATTCCTCGTTTTTGGGAAGGGCATGCGGCGACGAAAAATCTCCAGCTGAGGTTTCAAGTTTTCGGGAGGGGGCCGACCAGCTCCGGCCCATCGTCGCATTCGCAGCCCTGCCCTACCGTCCCACGACGAGGACGACGAAACTGTCGGGAAGGATCGTCCGCCGCGGATGGGGATTGTCCGCATTGGCGGGCGGAGGCGGACCAAATTTCGCCGTCACCACAAAAACGTTGTGCGTCTTCTCGTCGAGCGCCATGGTGCGCGCACCGAGCTGCGTGGGGACGTTCTCGGCGGTGAATTTGCCGGCCGATTCTTCCTTTACTACGGTGAGCACGCCATCCTGTCCGCAGGATGCGAAAGCGAGTCCGGTCTCAGCATCGTACCGCGTCGCGTCAACACCCTCACCGATCGCCGGGGTTGCCAGAATCTTCCCGCTGTTGCCATCGACAATCGCCATCATTTTGTTATCGCAGCCTACAAAAAGTCGGCGATTCTTGCGATCAATGGAAAGCCCGCTCGGCTCGGTACAAGGCGCGAGCGGCCACTTCGCTCTGACCGCGAGCTTGTTGGGATCGATCGCCACGAGCTCACTCTTATCTTCGATG
>JASIEN010000129.1 GCA_030045935.1 Candidatus Sulfotelmatobacter sp. | reverse complement strand
TAATTCAGCCGGATTACCGCAGGGTGCATGGTCGCATACTCGCGAGCCAGCTTGCGAATGCTTTCTGCCGAAATGCCAGTAAATTGCGCGACACGCTCGGGCGAATATCCCTGCACCTTTTCGCGCAGCGCGTCGAAGCCAAGGGTGTATTTGGAGACATAATCGGCGTCGTGCAGTCCTTCGCGGATGATGACGTGCATCATAGCCAATGCCAATGCGGCGTCGGTACCGGGATTGATGGGAATGTACCAATCGGCGCATGCTGCCGTGCGGGTACGGTAAGGATCGATGACGACGAGCTTCGCTCCTTTTCGCCGCGCCTCGGTGATGAAAGGCCACAAGTGAACATTGTTGCCGTGGATGTTGGCAGCCCAGGCGATGATGTAACGAGAGTGTACGAAGTGCTCTGGCTCTGTGCCGAGCTTCACGCCCAGGACCGACTCGATTCCAGCCTCGCCGGCAGCAGAACAGATGGTTCGCAGTAGTTGGGAAGCGCCGAGCCGCCCGAAGAAGCGACGATCCATCGAACTGCCGTTGAGCGCTCCGAGCGTGCCTCCGTAGGAGTAGGGCAGAATGGCTTTGCTGCCAAATTCCGAGATGATCGCGCGAAAGCGCGAGGCGATTTCGCCGATGGCTTCGTCCCAACTGATGCGCCGCCAGGGATCTCGCGCAGGAGCCACGAGTGTAGGGACAGCCGCTCCCGGCTGTGTGGCGCGGGCACTCCTGCCCGCGTCCTGTGAGGCAGAAACAGGTCCCTTTGGCGCGATCCGCCGCATAGGATACAGCACTCTGTCCGGCGAATACACCCGGTCGAGATACTTCGCTACTTTGGCGCATAAAAATCCGCGCGTGACCGGATGCGCGGGATCGCCCTGAATCTTCGTTGCCCGGCCATTTTCCACCGTGATCAGAACACCACAGGCGTCCGGGCAATCGTGCGGACAAGCCGCGTGGACGATTCGCTTGGCCATCGCTCAATTATAAGGTCGCTGTGCGGCGGCGACGGGGCGGAAAAGAAACGGGCGTTCCTTACGGAACGCCCGCGTGTATCTGACTTGATGGCTTCCTAGTTCTCCGGCGGGTCAGCCACTACTCCCGCCGCCATGATCGGCCCCGATGTCCCCTGATCGTAAAAGAGCAGTCCCCCTGCTACCAGCGGGATGGCTCCGTCACTTTGCAGTGCGCTCAACCCTGTGGTGTTGATGAAGACGGTGACGTCGTTGAATGTCTCCACGTTCAGGGCTGCACCGCCGAGTGAGTATCCAATCAGGCCGTTGTTCTGCAGTTGGAAGGTCCCGCCGTTGCCATTGTTGATGACCACGCTGCCCGACTGCAGAGTGCCATAAACCCCTTGGAGACGCAGCGAGATCATCTGCGGGGTAAAGACGCTATTGGAGTAGCTGCCGCCGATGAAAATGCGCTGGCCCACGAGCACGCTGGATGAATTGAATTCTCCATCGAGGAGGGTAAGCCAGTTGCTGTTGATGAAGCACACGTCATACTGGGTGACGTTGCTGACGTTAATGGTCTGGATGGTGTCGACGTCGCCGACCATGTCCGCGCCGGTCTCACCCACCCACATCGTAATCTGCTGCACCGGCCCCGAGGTCGGATTGATTGCCAATACGCGGCCCGAAATGAAGGACTGCGATGTGGTGATGACTTCCACATTGCTCGCTATGAGGCTGCCATCGGCCTGGAAATATCCCTGAACCCCAACGATGGCAGGGGTCGCGAGGTTGTTAATGCTCCACCCACTGTTAAACTGCGTGCTGCTGTTAACGTCGATCGTCAACTGGTGTCCATACGGACCCTGGATAACGAATGAATTGCCGGACGCATTCACCGAAACCAGGCCGCCGGTGAGGTCCGTTACCTCGCCATTGGGATCGCTTGCCTGCACGGCTGCCGCACGGATGACGGGATTCACTACGCCTGTAATGTTGCCGTTGCCATCAACTGCGACCGATTGCCGGATGTCAAACTCCATGCGCAAACCGGCGAGGCCGTTGCTGTCGACGACCATCGACGACGGGAAGTTTACGGTCACGGTGGTTGACGTTGGTCCATTGGCAGAGCCGAACCATCCGCTCAGCGAGGTCAAGGTTGGTGACGGACTCATCTGTACGTAAGAAATCACGGGGTTCGAGAGAGAAAATGTCGCGCTGGTATACGTGCCCGCAGGAACGCTGTTAAAGCCCAGCGGAGAACGCAGGCCGAGAAGGCGGGCAAAATCCACGGTGGTAGCCGTGGAGAGAACCTGGGCCGAAGTATTGTTGCTGCCGTTCAATGTGATCGAGTTGATGGTTACGTCGAAGCCGACAACTGAAGTCAAGGGGGCATCTTCGCCGGTCACGAACACGTTTGCCGGTTGCGACGAGGAAGTAGACGAGTTCGACGAAGAGCTGCATCCGACTCCCAGCAGGGCAAGGGCAAACGACAGTACAATCCCAAGAAATTTCTTCATGGCAAAACTCCTGTTCAGAAAATGAGGGTGAAGGCCTTTGGGGAGCCGTGACTTGCTTCACGAAGATGTGAACACGCTGCCGGAAAGGATGTCGCGCAACCTAGGTTCCGGTTACGGGAGTGGTTACCAGAGCGGGAAAGCGCTTAAAACGTGGTGCTTCAGCCGGTTCTCGGGGTTCCGGGCGGCGCGCATTAGAATATGTACTTCGGTTTAGGGCTGCGCCTCAGCGCGGCCGC
>JASIEN010000128.1 GCA_030045935.1 Candidatus Sulfotelmatobacter sp. | reverse complement strand
AAAGTGCATTGGATGAACGGCCCTTTGCGCATCCAGGGCTGGCTGATGTTGCCGAAGGACTTCGATAAAGGCAAAAGATATCCCCTAATCGTAAATGTGCATGGAGGACCATCGGCTGCGTGCATGTCGCGCTGGGACGAACGCGGCATGGGGTCGGAATCTGCCATAGGTTACTTCGCCCTGTGCCCCAATCCGCGGGGGAGTTATGGGCAAGGAGAAAAATTCACGCAAGCCAATGTGAAAGATTTCGGCGGCGGCGACTTCCGCGACATCATGGCGGGAGTGGATGCGATTGCGAAGCAATATCCGATCGATACCAAACGCCTGGGTATCCGTGGCCATAGCTATGGCGGCTACATGACCATGTGGGGGGAGACCCAGACGAATCGGTTTGCGGCTGCCGTTGCCGGTGCAGGATTGTCCGATTGGGTGAGCTATTACGGCTTGAATGACATTGATCAGTGGATGATTCCATTCTTTGGCGCATCGGTGTATGACGATCCTGCGGTCTACGCCAAAAGCGATCCCATGCACTTTGTGAAGGCAGTCAAAACTCCGACTCTCATTTTGGTGGGAGATCGGGACGGCGAAGTGCCCATGGAGCAATCGGTCGAGTGGTGGCACGCACTCGAGAACCTGGATGTACCGGTGCAGCTCGTCATATACCCCGATGAAGGACATGCAATTCTGAAGCCGGCCGACGCGCGCGACTACACGCAACGCTCTCTGGAGTGGTTTGAAGAGTGGTTCGCTAAAGCCAAACAGTAAGCTGAATCAGCGAACGTGAACGGCTCGGCTAAAGCTGAGCCCCTTCAAAAGTGATTTTGAGATAGTTTGTCAAAGTCTGCTGGATTTTTTCCCGCACGCAGGTCAATTCACGCGATCAGACCGTTCAAGCTTGTACTGCCCTTACCGAAACCCAGCGGCGGCCTGGGTCTAATGAAAATCTTTGAAACGCCGATAGCTTCCAAGGGCAGGAAGCGCGTGCGCGAGTGTATGAGAGTGTACTCATTGACAGAGAGAGGGAGCAGGGAAAAGACCGTTCGCGACTGAAGGGACCGAATAGGCATGAGCGAAGACGACATCGTAAAAGACTTTCTGGTCGAAAGTTATGAAAACCTGGATCTACTGGATCGCGATCTGGTCGGCCTGGAAAAAAATCCGCACGACCGCGATGCGCTGGCGGGTGTCTTTCGGACGATTCACACCATTAAGGGCACATGCGGGTTTCTTGGATTCCCCAATCTGGAAAAGGTGGCTCACGTCGGCGAGAACCTCCTGGCCCGGCTGCGCGATGGGCAATTAGTGCTTAATCCGGAAATCACCACGGCTTTGCTGACCATGGTGGATGCCGTACGGCAAATGTTGAAACAAATCGAATCAACGGAAAAGGATGGCGAAAGCGATTACCCCGAACTGCGAGAACGGCTGACGAAGTTGCAACAGGGCGAGAGCGTTCCAGGAACAAAAGTCATTTTGGCACCCCAGCCGGTAGAAACTGTTCCCGAAGCGCATGCCCACGCTGCCGAAATGGCCCTCGGCGCAGCAGCGCCGACTGCGAAACAGCAAGCGGAGCCAGCGAAAGAGGCGCCGACCGAGCCGGTCGCGACCAAAGCTTCGGAGGAAGCCGAATTGCAACGCAGCCAGCAGCAGGTCTCGGGAGTGCAGGCTAGCGCCTCTGAGAGCACAGTTCGTGTGCACGTTAATCTTCTGGATAAAGTCATGACTTTGGTGGGCGAACTGGTGCTGGCGCGCAATCAGGTATTGCAATACTCAGGACGCGTTAAAGATCCTGGCTTCCAGGCCGTTTCACAGCGGCTCAATCTGATTACGACGGAGTTGCAGGAAGGAATCATGAAGACCCGAATGCAGCCCATCGGGAATGTATGGGCGCAGTTTCCCCGTACCGTGCGCGACGTCGCCCTTGGTTGCGGAAAACAGGTCGAGATCGAGATGGAAGGCAAAGATACCGAGCTCGATAAAACCATCATCGAAGCGATCAAGGATCCGCTTACCCATCTGGTGCGGAATTCGGTGGACCATGGTATTGAGCTTCCTGAAGAACGGGCTAAACGAGGCAAGAGCCGTGCCGGGAGGCTGAGGCTGCGTGCATTTCATGAAGGCGGACAGGTGAACATCGAAATCACCGACGATGGCGCCGGTTTGAATGAAGCAAGAATCCGCAAAAAAGCGGTCGAGCGCGGTATGGTGACGGCGGAACAAGCGACCCACATGGGCCAGCATGAAATTTTCAATCTGATTTTTCTGCCCGGTTTCTCCACAGCGGAAAAAGTGACGAACGTTTCGGGGCGCGGCGTCGGCATGGACGTTGTCAAAACCAATGTCGAGCGCATCGGGGGAACTGTGGACATTCAATCGACGCGGGGGATAGGTACGACGGTACGAGTCAAAATTCCCTTAACCCTGGCGATTATCCCTGCACTGGTCGTCACCTGCGGGGGCGACCGTTACGCGATTCCTCAGCTTAGCCTTCTCGAACTGGTTCGTCTCGAGGCAGATAAGGTCACCAAGGGGATTGAACTTGTCCACGGTGCGCCGGTTTACCGGCTGCGCGGACGCTTGCTGCCGCTTGTATACCTGGAGCGCGAACTTCAGCTGGGAGAAGGGAAAACTCGCGACGGCGAAACCGATACGGCAGTCAATATCGTTGTCCTGCAAGCGGGGGAACGGCAATTCGGGCTGGTGGTCGATCAGATCAACGACAGCGAAGAAAT
>JASIEN010000011.1 GCA_030045935.1 Candidatus Sulfotelmatobacter sp. | reverse complement strand
CGATCATCGTGATTCATGAATGGTGGGGGCTGAACGATTGGGTCAAAGAACAAGCCGCAAAACTTTCTGATCAAGGCTACGTTACCCTCGCCATCGATCTGTATCGCGGCAGGGTCGCGACCACGCCCGATCAGGCCCATGAAATCATGCGCGGCATGCCCGAGGACCGCGCCAAGCGCGACCTGGGAGCGGCATTTGGTTTTCTGCAATCGCAACCCAACGTTAAGAAAGATCACATCGGCGCCATCGGATGGTGCATGGGCGGAGGCTACTCGCTTGACGTGGCGCTGGAAGAGCCAACACTAGCTGCTGACGTCATCAACTATGGCCATCTTGCTACGGATACGCAGGCCATGGCAAAAATCAACTCTCCGATTCTCGGCCTGTTTGGCGCTCAGGATCAGGGCATCCCTCCCGATGACGTCCGCAAGTTCGAAGCCGCGATGAAGCAGCTAGGCAAAACAATCGAAATCAAGATCTATGACGATGCCGGGCACGCATTCGAGAATCCCAACAACAAGGCTGGTTATCGTCCGGCTGACGCCGCTGACGCCTGGCAGCGCACTGTCACTTTCTTGGCTGCGAATTTGAAGAAATGAGTTCCAAGTTTCAAAGTTCCAGGAGTTTCAAAGTTTCAAGGTTGAACAAGAATCGTTCTTCTTTCCTGACGTCGACGCCCCAAGCCCTCCTAACTTTGAAATCTTCGAAACGTTGAACCTTTGAATCCCCGTTATTTATTGCACAGCGTATAAGCTTCGCCCGTGCCCGTCGCCAAATTGCACCAGTTTTGATATAGCACCAATTTCCACTTGCCAGAGATTCATTGATCTGGTTACTATGACCCATCCTGCCATGCTCCCCACGATCAACATCGGCGAAACCATTAGAAACTACCGGCTGCAAAAAGGAATGTCCCAGGGCGATATTGAAAAGCGCACAGGCTTGCTCCGCTGCTACCTGTCGCGCGTGGAAAATGGCCACACCATCCCTTCGCTCGACACGCTCTCAAAGATCGCCGGCGCCATGGATATTGCCCTGTCTCAGTTCTTCTCTGACTCGGGTCCAACCAACGGTTCTAAAGGTTTGCCGCAGCTCTCAGAAGACGAGGTCCGTTTCCTGAGCCAGATTCGCCGCTACGCCACCAACCTTAACGACAGCGATCGCAAGCTGGTGCTGGCCATGGTGAAGAAGATGGCGGCAAATTCGAAATAAAGCTTCTAGTCCTAGCTAAAGCCTTCCGTTTCATCCGATCGCGCACGATGCCCCATTTCCGTTTTCTGAGGGGTAACTGGCTAGAAGCTAGGAGCTTACTTTCGTACCATCCCCATTGGTGACCTCGCCTCCCGCAGCCTGCCCCGCTAAACTACCAGCGTGACCACTGATGAGGAACTTAATGTACTCGAAACTCAGCTTCGTCGGCTGAAGATCGAGTACGAGATATTTTTCAGCAATCCCAACAAGAAGCCTCCCACCGATATCGAGTGGAAGGTGCTTGCATTGCTGCGCAAGTTTGCCGATGGTGGACGCATGAATTTCTCCCAGCGCTTCCGCTACAACGAAATGGCCCAGCGCTACGCCATCTATAGCGATCTGTGGCGCAAGAAGTCGCGGATTCGCGAGGAGGGTTACCGCCGTCCGCAGGATGCCATTCTCTCCGTGCAAGGCGTGCGCTCCGAAGAAGAGACTAAGCCGCACCACCACCCTGTTTACGGCATCAGCAAGTCCGCTGCCGCTGCAGCCTCGACTTCAAATACGTCACAGCCATTCACGATGCACGAAGACGAGGCGGGACGCGAACAACTCGAGCGCCTCTACAATACGCTTGTCGCCGCCAAGAAAAAGGCGGGAGAGAATGTCTCCGGCAGCCTGGACTCGTTTTCGTCGTTTGTGCAGAAAAAGACCGACCAGATTCGCAAACAGTACGGCTGTCAAGACGTCGAGTTCTCGGTGGAAGTCGCAGATGGGCAAGTCAAACTTAAGGCCAAAGCGAAGACTTAGCAGCTACAAGCCACTCGGCCGTTCAATCACTTCTCGGGAATCGCCGCCCCATCCGCCCGTGCATCTGAAGCGCCGTAGTTCACATTCGATTTGGAGTCATGCAGCACCGCCTGTCCGCGTCCCATCGCAGTCGTGTATTCACGACGCACATCGAGCTGATGTCCCATGGATGTCAACTTCTGTCGCACTTCAACAGGAACGCGAGATTCGATCAGAATGTTGCATCCTCGTTGCGGGCTGACCGTAAAGCGCGCAGTCTCGAGCGCTTCCTGAATGTTCATGCCATAGTCGGCGATGTTGGAAACGAATTGCGCATGCGCCAGCGGCTGATTCGCCCCGCCCATGATGCCGAAGCCGATGTGCTCGTCGCCACGCTCCATAAACGCTGGGATGATGGTATGGAACGGCCGCTTGCGCGGCGCAAGGGCATTCGGTGAAGAAGGATCGAGCGAGAACAGGGCGCCGCGATCTTGCAGAACAAATCCCATGCCGCGCACGGTGATGCCAGCGCCAAAGGCCTCGTAGTTGCTTTGAATCAACGAAACGATGTTGCCATCACGATCGACGACGGAAAGATAAGTCGTGTCGCTGAATGGCGGGGAACCGGCCGCAACCTCGCAATTGGCCTTATTCGGATCAATCAACTTGGCACGGTCACGGGCGTACTCTTTCGACAGAATCCCCTTAACTGGCACTTTCGCGAACCGCGGGTCGCCGTTGTACCGCTCCAGATCGGCATACGCCAGTTTCATGGCTTCGATTTTCTTGTGGAGTTCGGTAACACTAAGCGGTCCATCCGGTGAAGGCGGTATGGTTTCCATAATGTTGAGCATTTCGAGCGCCGCCATGCCCTGGCCATTGGGAGGGAGTTCGTAAACAGTCCAGTCGCGATAAGTACTTGAGATTGGCTCGACCCATTCGGGCGCAAAGTCAGCCAGGTCATCGATCGCCATCGTTCCACCGAGGCTCTGCGATGTGCTGATGATGGCTTGAGCAATGTCGCCTTTATAGAACGCGTCAGGGCCTTTACGGGCAATGAGGCGCAAAGCCTTTGCGAGAT
Organism: Candidatus Sulfotelmatobacter sp.; assembly: GCA_030045935.1. Lineage (GTDB taxonomy): Bacteria > Acidobacteriota > Terriglobia > Terriglobales > Acidobacteriaceae > Sulfotelmatobacter. The sequence continues at coordinate 281 of JASIEN010000011.1, read as the reverse complement.
CGGGATTGCGAAAAACCTGTCCAACTGCGGGAGTCTTCCCGTCAATCAAATAAATGCGCCGCGACTCAGGATCGCTTGCAAACCAATCGGCTGCATCTTTCCAGTACGACGCGATGATCTCGGGAACTGGATATCCCTCCTCCGCATAGGTAATCGCAGGCTGAAAAAGCTCTTTCCAGGGCATCTTTCCGAAGCGGTCGTGCAGCGCCTGCCAACCTGCAACTGCGCCAGGAACAGTGACGGAATCGATTCCCGCTTCCGGCATCACCGTATCGCGCTTG
>JASIEN010000127.1 GCA_030045935.1 Candidatus Sulfotelmatobacter sp. | reverse complement strand
TTCGCAGCCAGTATGGGTTCAATCAACCTCGCAGTCAACTTTCGATTGATGGCAGCGGCGATCCCCATGCACAATTTCTGACTCTGAGCGGATACCACGCCTCATGCAACGTTCCTCGCTGCACCCACAGTCCAGTTCACAATCGCATGTGAACAACGTCCGCCCGCATATGTCATCAACCTGGTCATCAGTTTTCCTCAGCAACTTGTTTGCAATTCTGCCAACGGCTTGTGGTAAACTCGCGCGTTGCTGCGCTGTGGGCGCGGCAATCACGTACGATCATTCGTCTAGCCTTCTGTGGGAGGTCCGGGGATGGGTCTCGCGTTATTGATAGTGATCTGGCTGATCACCTTCATCAGCACCTACTTCTTTATCGCCAAAACCTGGTGGCTGCCGCACGGCGCTTCCACCGCCGCCACCTTCATCGACGGACAATTCACCCTAACCTTCATCTTGATGGGAATTGTTTTTGTCGCGGCGCAGCTCGCGCTCGGCTACTTCGCCTGGAAATATCGCGATCGGCCTTCGGCTCCGCCGGCTGCTTATTCGCACGGCAACGTGAAACTCGAAATTGTTTGGACGGCCCTCACCACAATCCTTTTTATAGGCCTGAATCTGATGGGTTACCCGGTATGGGCCGCCAATCGCTGGGAGCCGGCGCAGCCGGGTTCGGTGCAAGTAGAGGTTACAGGCATGCAGTTTGCCTGGTATTTCCGCTACCCAGGCCCGGACGGAAAATATGGCCGAACCAGTCCTAAACTGATGGATCCCTCCGCTGGAGGCGAAGCGGCGGTTGGCCTTGACACTTCCGATCCCGCAGCCAAAGATGACGTCGTTACCGGCACACTTTATCTGCCGGTCAACAAAGAAGTTGATCTGACTCTGCGCTCAGTCGATGTGATCCACAGCTTTTTCGTACCGTCGCTGCGCTTCAAGCAGGACGCGGTGCCCGGGCTGATGATTCACATGCATTTCACGCCGACAGAGGTGGGCGATTACGAGATCGCCTGCGCCGAGCTTTGCGGGCTGGGACATTACAAGATGCACGGCATGGTTCACGTTCTCAGCCAGGATGACTACGAGAAATGGATGGCCGCACGGGAGGCGGAGAAACAGTAAATGGCAACCACGGCAACGGTTCACGCGCATGCTGCTCCGCAAGGGTTCATTCGAAAATACATCTTCAGCCTCGATCACAAAGTCATCGGACTGCAGTATTTCTTTCTGGCGCTCACCGCAGTGTGGGTGGGGATGGTTCTCTCGCTGCTGATGCGTATTCACCTGTATTGGCCAAATGCGGTGCTGCCGCTGATCGGCGAGATCAAACCCGAGACCTACACTGCGCTATTAACCATGCACGGCACCATCATGGTTTTCTTCGTGCTGACCACGGCACCCCAGGGTGGATTCGGAAACTATTTCCTGCCGATTCAGATCGGGGCGCCGGATATGGCGTTCCCTGTCCTGAACATGCTTTCGTTTTGGACGACGTTTGTAGCTTTCATCGTTTTGCTGGCCGCGTTCTTCGTCCCCGGCGGGGCACCGCTGCATGGCTGGACCGGTTATCCGCCACTCAGCGCCGTGCAATCAGCGGGGCCTGGTGAGGGATTGGGCGCGGATTTATGGATCGCGAGCATTGCAATTTTCTGTATCGCCTCACTCATGGGCGCATTGAATTTCCTGACCACCACGCTCGATATGCGGGCCAAAGGCATGACGCTGATGCGCATGCCGCTCACCTGTTGGTCGTGGTTCATCACTGCGATGCTGGGATTGCTGGCGTTCGGCGTGCTGCTCTCCGCCGGAATCCTGCTGCTGCTTGATCGCAATCTCGGAACCAGTTTTTACGTTCCACTTGTGGTCGTGAACGGTGTTCAACTCGGCCACAAAGGCGGCTCGCCGCTACTCTGGCAACATCTCTTCTGGTTCTTTGGACATCCCGAGGTTTACATCGCCATTCTGCCGGGTATGGGCGTGACCTCGCAGATTCTCTCGACCTTCTCGCGCAAGCCAATCTTCGGCTATAAAGCCATGGTCTATGCCATGCTGGCCATCGGATTTTTCGGTTTCATGGTTTGGGGCCATCACATGTTCATGAGCGGTATGAGCCCGTACTCGGCTTTCGCCTTTTCGATTCTGACCATGTGCATTGGCGTACCTTCGGCAATCAAGACGTTTAACTGGTTGGGTACGATGATGAAAGGCCGCATTCGATTTCAGACGCCTATGTTGTATGCCATCGGTTTCGTCTCATTGTTCGTTTCAGGCGGATTGAGCGGCCCATTCCTGGCGCAGCCGGTGCTCGACATACAGCTTCATGACACGTATTTTGTCGTTGGCCACTTCCACCTGATCATGGGCGTAGCGGCGATCTTCGGCATGTTCGCCGCAACCTATTATTGGGTACCGAAAATGTTCGGTCGCATGATGAATGAATTCTGGGGACGCGTGCACTTCTTCATCACGCTGATCGGCACCTATGCGATCTTCATGCCGATGCACTATTTGGGCATGGCCGGCGGCACGCGCCGCTACTCGTCCTACCTGGAAGTTGGATACCTGACGAAGCTGATGCCGCTGCATGAGTTTATGACCAACGCGGCGATCATCACCATCGCCGCGCAGTTCATCTTTGTGATCAACTTGTTCTGGAGCATCTTCGCAGGCCCGAAGGCCAGCGACAATCCATGGCAAGCAACGACTCTGGAATGGACCACGACTACGCCTCCCCCGCACGATAATTTTCACGGAGTGACGCCGGTCGTGCATAACGGACCATATGAGTATGGTGTTCCCGGTGCCCCCAAGGACTATGTAATGCAGACGGATCCGGCGATTGCTGCGACGGCCCATTAGCCACGCAACCGGGCTCGGCCTGGCTTCGTCTTATTGGCATGGCGACTTACATTCCAACTCGACCCGTTCACGACATCGGCCACGACCAGAACCCACCCATGCCGCCGCGCGGGAGCGGCGACGACGGGCGAAACGAATATCCAAATTATGGTGCACGCCTGAGGCGCGCGCGCCTGGGACTCATCTGCGGAATGATCACTGTAAGCATGCTGTTCATTTCGCTCACCAGCGCCTACATCGTGCGGCGCGGCTTGCCGACTTTCGATACTGTGAAGCAAGGCTATTTCCGCGATTGGGGCGAGGTGCCCCTGCCTTGGTTGTTGCTGGGGATCAATACGGCCATTCTCCTCACCAGCAGCCTCACCATGGAGGGTGCGCGCCGGAACATTGCGCGACGCGCTGCGCTAGCCCCCGTGAAGTCGATACCCGGAGTTTCGCTGGGAGATGAAAAGAATTTTCCGTGGTTGGCGATCACGGTCATTCTCGGCTTCGGATTTTTGCTTGGCCAATGGCTCGCCTGGGGCGAAATAAAGGCGCGCGGGTTTTTCGTCAATACGAATCCTGACGCTTCGTTTATTTATTTATTGACCGCCGCGCATGCTTTGCACTTGACGGGTGGGATTATTGCCATGATCTGGGCAGGGATAACTTCCCTGCTGCAGCGTCCGATTGAGGCTCGGCGCATTGCAATTGACATTACAGCTTGGTATTGGCATTTCATGGCCGTGCTCTGGATTTACATCTTTGCACTTATAGCGTTTGTGCGTTAAAAGCCTGCGTACTGGCAAACGAGAACTGGGAACCGTCTTGGAAGGGAGAAACTCGGGAATGGCTGACGCCGTGCTGGAACACAACGCCGCTGCCGCACACGGACACGCCGGCGATTATGAAGCTCCGTTGCTAGGAGCATATTCGAAGAAAGTCGGAATGTGGCTGTTTCTCGCCTCTGATTCGCTGACCTTCGGAGCGTTGCTGTTTGCCTTCAGTTACAACCGCATCTATACGACTCCGTGGCCCACGCCATTTCATGCACAGAGCATCGCAAACGCAACGATCATGACGGCGTGCCTGCTCTCAAGCTCGTTGACCATGGTGCTAGGGGTGTTCGCGGCCCAGCGTCGTGACCGCGCATGGACGCGCAATTGGCTGCTGGCAACCATGGCATTCGGCACCGCATTCATCGTATTGCACGGCATGGAGTGGAGCAAGCTGATCGGTGAAGGATTATACCTGCCAGGCTTTCTGACAATTCTCGGTGTGAACCCACCAGCGTCGAGTGGCGAGCTGACTGATATCTCAAAAAACATTCCGCAGTTTACTCAAGCCTTTTTCGGCTTGACGGCCATGCACATGCTGCACGTGACCATCGGAGTGATTTATCTCGGAGTCGTCGCGTTGCGCAAATGGTTTCTGCCGATTCTGGCCGTGATCTGGATCGCAGCTGCGTTTGCAATCCCATCCGGCAATGTATTTCACTATCCGGTTCATGTTCTGGGCATTGCGCTGGTGGTAGCGGCAATCATTCTGTTCTTGAAACCGAAAGATTACGACGCCCACGATGTGGAAGTTTCTGGGCTGTACTGGCACTTCGTCGACCTGGTGTGGATGTTTATCTTCCCACTGGTGTACTTGATGTCGACCAAAGTTCTGCCGTAACGATTCGCGCGAGATCCCTCGCCCCGCTGGTCAAGGCACGGGGCTTTGGGATGACGCCTCCGTAAGAGGACTCAACCTATGCACGATGTAGCCAAACACGACGACAGCAAAGCGCAATATTTCTGGGTCTGGGGAGCACTGCTGGTTCTGACTGGCATCGAAGTTTATTTCGGCTACCGGCAGCTCTTTCCCGCAAAGCAAATGCTGGAAGTTCTGCTGTTCCTCTCCATCATCAAGTCGGCGCTGATCATCGGCTACTTCATGCACCTGAAATTCGAAACCGCGCTGATGCGCTGGATACTGGTCATCTCCGTAACGGCGTGCTTCATCATCATGTATTTCTTTTTCTTCCCGGACGCAGATAGAATTATTCACTTGGGAGTGAAATGAAGTTCCTTTTCGCCAAAATACGCGGCCTGTTGCTGCTGGCAGCACTTTCATTATCTGCGTTGCCTGCCCTCGGCCAGGGCTGCGCCATGTGCAATGCGACAGCCAAGGCTACGCCCAAAGAAGGCCAGCAAGCTCTAAATCACGCAATCCT
>JASIEN010000126.1 GCA_030045935.1 Candidatus Sulfotelmatobacter sp. | reverse complement strand
CGGCAGCGGACGCAAGACCCGCCACATTCTCGAAGCTCTATGCCGGCGCCAACGCACTCGCTACTATCCCATCGAGATTTCCCGTTCAGCGCTGGTCATGTGTGAGCGCGAGCTCAGCGACATCGATTCCATCAGCATTCTCGGCTTCGAGCGTGAGTATCTTGACGGTCTGCTGGAAGTCGCCGCGCAGCGCAGGGACGGGCAGCATCTTCTGGTGCTGTTTCTCGGCAGTACCATCGGCAACTTTGATCGTCCGGCGGGCATTCAGTTTCTCACGGAAGTTCGCAGGATTTTACAGCCGGGAGATTCTCTGCTCCTCGGCACCGATCTGGAAAAGCCAGGGGTGCAACTGCTCGCCGCGTACGATGACGAACTTGGCGTCACTGCCGCTTTCAACCTGAATCTTCTCGCCCGCATCAATCACCAACTCGATGGTGACTTTGATTTGGCCCAATTCAAGCACGAGGCGCGCATTAATCACGTCGACCGCAGCGTAGAAATGCATCTGCGCTCCACATGCCGCCAGACGGCAAATATTCCGGCGGCCGAACTTTCGGTCAAGTTTGAAGAAGGCGAAACCATCTGGACCGAGAGCAGCCACAAATATTCGCTGGAAGAAATCTTTGTCATGGCGCACAGCGCGGGCTTCCGCTGTGAAGCGCAGTGGATCGATCGGGAGTGGCCCTTCGCCGAAAACCTGCTGATCGCGGAATAAAGTCTGCCCTATAGGCGTCTGTTCGCTGCTGTGTTTTCCCTTCTTGTTTTGTGTAAGAAGTAAAACTTTGTAAAACCACGGCTTTCGCATCTGGGGCAATGTACATTAGATATGTGTCTCACTTGAAAGCCCGGGAAGATATGCCGAGCGCAGCACGGCGATTTACAGGCAATTTGGTTTTCGTGATCCTGGCGATGATCGGTTGCATCGTGTCCTGCGCCGCTTTGCAGGCTGCCCCGCAGTCGGAGGCTCCCGGTTCCATCACTCGCCGCATCGGAGCGATCAAATCAATCAATGGCAGCACTATCATGCTCGCGCCCGATTCCGGTGCGAATGTGAGCGTCTCCGTCCAACCGAATGCACGCGTTCTTCGCACCGATCCCGGTGCGAAGGACCTCAAGAATGCTACGCCGATCCAGTTGCAGGACCTTCAGGTGGGCGACCGGGTCCTGGTGGCGGGCAAGGTCGCAAATGACGGCTCAATTCTTGCTTCTGCAATCGTAGTGATGAAACGCTCCGACGTCGAAGCCAGGCATCAGCAGGAGCTTGAAGACTGGCAGAAGCGCGGCATCGGGGGAATCGTTAGTACGGTCGATGCATCGGCTGGAACCGTGACCATTTCAGCGGGTGGCCTCGGTGCTAAGAAAGATGTGGTCATCCACGCGGCTGCAAATACCATCATTCGCCGGTATGCTCCGGATTCCGTTAAATTTGATGACGCCAAGCCCAGCACGCTTGCGGAGATTCATCCCGGCGATCAGGTACGGGCGCGTGGCGATCGCAGTGCCGATGGAAATGACTTCAACGCAGAAGAAATCGTCTCGGGTACATTCCGCAACATCGCAGGAACCGTGAGCTCCGCGGACGCAAGTTCCTCGACGGTTACCGTTCAGGATTTGTTGTCAAAAAAGGCGGTCACGATGAAGGTTACGCCGGATTCCCAGCTTCACCAGCTTCCGCCCGAGATGGCGCAACGGATTGCAATGCGCTTGAAGAGCGCGGCCGGAGCGGGGTTGCCGGGGTCTGGCAATGCATCTGGCGGCGGCCAACCCCCGCCGCCGGCGGCAACGGGCCCACAAGGAGAAAACGGCGGTTTCAGACGCCCGGGCGGTGGCGCCCCGGATTTGCAGCAGATGCTGAACCGATTGCCGCCACAGTCGCTGAGCGACTTGCATAAAGGAGATGCGGTGGTGGTTCTCGCAACCGAAGGGGCGGCGGGAACTGGCAGCGTAGTGACTCTGCTTACAGGGGTGGAGCCGATATTACGAGCTGCTCCCAGCGCGAGTGCCGCCGGGATCCTGACGCCGTGGAGCTTAAGTATGCCGGCGGGGGATGCCGGACCATAATCTCAGTTTCCCCGCCATCTTGAATTCGGCAAAATGGCTGCCTTTTAAATGGCAGCATTTTAATAAATGGAAGAACTGTGCAATGAAAGTATGTACTTATTTTCGTATTGTTCTCATCGTGCTGTGCTTGCATCTCTGTGCAGTTTTGGCTTTTTCGCAAACTTCCACGCCCAGCGATCAAACTTCTGCGCCGCAGAGCGCAAGCACTAAGGGCGCTCTGCGTGGAACGGTTACCGATCCTTCCGGTGCGGCCATCTCTGGCGCCGACGTAATACTGACGCCGCCAAATGTTTCTGCAGCTCCGATCACGACCAAAAGCAGTGATACGGGTGCCTACGAGTTTAATGCCATAGCTCCGGGCCAATATTCTCTAACTGTGACTGCACCCGGCTTTTCCGTTTACGAAAACGACAAGGTCGTAATCGCCGACCAACCACTCCGCCTGAATGTGCCCATGGCGATTGAAGTAGAACAGGAAAAAATCCAGGTATCTGATACTGCGCCTACCGTCGATGTGAATCCGGAGAACAACGCTGGGGCCATCGTCATCTCGGGAAAAGAACTGGAGGCTTTACCCGACGATCCCGACGAATTGCTCACCGACTTGCAGGCTCTGGCCGGACCTTCCGCCGGGCCCAACGGCGGGCAGCTTTACATTGACGGTTTTACTGCAGGACAGCTTCCGCCGAAAGAATCGATTCGCGAGATTCGCATCAATCAGAATCCTTTTTCGGCCGAATACGACAAACTGGGCTATGGGCGGATCGAAATTTTCACCAAGCCCGGCACAGACAAATTTCACGGCCAGGTGTTCGCCAGCGGAAATGACAAGGCATTCAACTCACCCAACCCATTTGGCGGGCAGAATCAGCCCGGCTATGACATAACCCAATTCAGTGGGAATATTGGCGGGCCAATCAACAGGAGCGCCTCCTTCTATGTCGATGCGCAGCACCGGACGATCAATGATCTTTCGGCAATCGATGCAACCACTCTGACGGGACCTTTCACGGCGCCAGCCGAGGCATTCGTCACTGAGGCTGTGCCTAATCGCAGGCTGCGAACCAACATCACGCCCAGAATCGATTACCAGCTCAGCAAAAACAATACTCTGACCGCGCGTTATCAGTATTACCGTGATACGGAGAGCGCTGACGGAGTTGGTCAGTTCAATTTATCTTCGCAAGCGTATACCTCTGCATCCACGGAGCACACTCTGCAAATCAGCGACACGCAAGTGATCGGGACGAAGATTGTCAACGAGCTGCGCTTTCAGTATCTGCGCGATCTTTCGAACCAGTATGCCGCGAATACAGGCCCAACTCTCAACGTGTTGGGAGGTTTCGGCGGCGGCGGCAACAGTCAGGGCGACATCGTCGACCACCAGGACCATTACGAACTTCAGAACTACACTTCGGGGCTTCACGGCAATCACACGGTTAAATTCGGCGGGCGCTTGCGCGGAATCAGGGATGCCAATACAACGACCTCCGGTTTCAACGGCGCGTTTACGTTTTCGGGGCTAACCACAGTTCCTCCATGCGGGGTAATTTCGTGCACTCCGACTCCGATACCGTACGTGACCTATTACACCGCGCTGCAGACGGGCATCATTCCGGCCACACCGATCGCGACGCAACTCACCTATACAGCAGGAACACCCTCGGTGATCGTCACCAATTACGATCTCGGACTTTACTATCAGGACGACTGGAAAGTGCGTTCGAACATTATCCTGAGTTATGGGCTGCGTTTTGAGACGCAGAACGACATTCCCGACCACAACGATTGGGCGCCGCGCTTCGGTTTTTCGTGGGGCGTGGGCGGCAAATCTGCGCCGCCGAAAATCGTGCTGCGCGGCGGCTTCGGCATCTTTTATGACCGCTTTCAGGAGACCCAGATTCTGGAGGCGCGGGTGCTCAATGGTGTAACGCAGAAACAGTTCGTGATCGACAATCCCGTGTGTACATCGCTTACAGATTTCTCTACTTGCACGGGAGCCACGACCCCGGTCACACCGGCCATTTATCAAATCAGCCCACGCCTGCACGCGCCCTACACGCTGCAGACGGCGGTGAGCGTGGAGCGACAGCTCACTAAAACGGCGACCCTAAATGTCACCTACTTAAGCTCTCGTGGGTTCGACCAACTACTCACTCTTAACGCAAATGCGCCTTATCCCGGCACACCGGGAAGCGCCGTGCGCCCGAACCCAACTGAAGGCAACCTCTACCAGTACGCTTCCGAAGCTGTATTCCGGCAGAACCAACTGATTGCCAACACGAACATACGTATGAGTACCAGGCTCCAACTGTTCGGCTATTACGTGTTGAACTATGCCAATAGCGACACGTCCGGGGTTTCGAGCTTTCCCTCGAACTCTTACAACATCAGCCAGGATTATGGCCGGGCATCATTCGACCTGCGAAATCGCGCGTTCATGGGTGGATCCGTGGCACTGCCGATGAACTTCCGGCTCAGCCCTTTCCTGGTGCTCTGGTCGGGTGCTCCTTTTAACATCACTACCACGAACGATCTCAATAACGATTCGATATTCAACGACCGTCCCTCGTTCGCCGCGCCGGGATCCGCGTGCGGCGCACCGATCTATTGCACACCGCTGGGGAACTTCAACGCCGCTCCCGGCCCCAATGACAGACCGATTCCCATCAACTACGGCTCCGGCCCCGGCCACGCCACGCTGAATCTGCGCTTCACCAAGAGCTTCGGCTTTGGTCCGCATGTGGGCAAGGGCGCTGGCAATCAAGGCCAGGGCCCTGGTCCCGGTGGAGGTGGTGGGCGTGGCGGCGGTGGTGGCCGCGGTGGGCCGTTGTTCGGTGGCGGGCCGTCGGGCCCGATGAGTACTTCCGACCGCCGTTACAACTTCACCATTGGCGCTTCGGTACGGAACATCTTTAACAAGGTAAACCTGGCGAGTCCGAGCGGCATTCTGGGATCCCGTTTCTTCGACACACCGAACGGATTGACTACCGGGCCCTTCAATAATTCTCCGGCCAACCGCCGCATTGACCTGCAAGCCACGTTCAGCTTCTGATGAAGCTCAAGGCCGGCGGATAAGCGAAATCTCACGCGGTCATTTATTCTGGAAGGGTAGACAAATCCTGAGTGCCATAGGCTTGAGCCGCTTATCCTTTTGTCACCCCTCGCCACGACCAGACGCCGCTTTCTCGCTGGAACCGCTGCCGCGGGTGTGGCTGCACTGGCTGGCGATTCACTTCTGCTTGAGCCCAACGATCCCCGCATTGTTCATCGCGAATTCTTTCTTTCCCGGTGGCCGCAACGGCTGAATGGCTTGACCATCGCCTTGCTCAGCGACTTCCACTACGATCCCATTTTTTCCTGTCATCCTCTGCACGCAGCCATACCAATGGTCAATGGCCTGCTCCCTGACCTGATTGTGCTTGCCGGAGATTACGTCACCATCCCAACAAGCGGCAATCACGCAAAAGCAGCCGCCACAGCCGAGCCCTGTGCCCGCCTGCTGTCGCAAATGAGCGCCCCGATGGGACTTTGGGCAGTCCTCGGCAATCATGATGCGGGCACCGATCCCAGGCACGTCACCCACGCGCTCGAAGCACAGAACATTCCGGTGCTGGCAAATCAGGCACGCCCGATCGAGCGCGAGGGCTCTCGCTTCTGGATCGCAGGCGTGAGAGACGTGCTCTACGATTCGCCTAATCTGTCTAAGACCCTGCAGGGCATTCCTTCCGATGAAGCCGTGATTCTGCTCGTGCATGAGCCTGATTTCGCAGATGAGGCGTCGAAATATCCCGTCGATCTGCAACTCTCAGGGCATTCTCACGGAGGCCAGATTCGGCTTCCGTTCCTACCCCCGCTTTATCTTCCCCCGCTTGCCGAAAAATACTACTGGGGAACCTATCGTGTGGGCCCACTGGCTCTCTACACAAACGCAGGTCTGGGAACTATCGGCGTAGCTATGCGCCTGAATTGTCCTCCGGAAATCACTTTGCTGACGATTCGGCCCGCCTCCCCCGGCAATGCTCGACGCAGCTGACGCGCCAATCGAACGCTTCAGCAGCAAATATGCAATCGTCTTCACATCAGCACGCAGACGAGTCAGGCGACGCTCCTGAACCGACTGATAACAGTGTGGTTAACTCCTGCTCATCCATGGCCCGAAAGTTGCCGCTGAAAACCGATTAACTCTGCGACAGCGGTATCGCCGCGGAGCTCGATTGATCAGAGGTTTGCTTTTAATGCTCCGGTTCTGGCCTGGCATCGCGCTCCTCGGGCTAACATTTCCCTCCGCCGCTACGGTGCAGAGTGCGGTTCTTCCACCGCATCAATCTGTCCTCGCTGAACGTGAGCATCGCATGTGGAAGGGTCCGCACCGCCGCGCCGAGTTCAGTGAAGTCCCCCACATAAGCGCGCGCTCGCGCTGCGAAGACTCTCGCGAGCCTCAGGCACTGGCCACGCCTGACCCGCTCGTGGTGCCTTCGGGATTCGGGCACGATATCAAGGTCAGCTTTATCATTGGCACGGATGGAAGGGTGCATAGCCCGCTGATCTTGCAGAGCGCGGGCACTGTTGGCGATCGCAGTGTACTGCGCACCGTGCGCACGTGGCGCTATCGTCCTGCAACGTGCAATGGAGTGCCGACAGAATCGGAAGGCAAGATCGAATTCTCCCGGCGCTGACTCGCGCCCGGACGGGCGGCGATCATTGCCTGGCTGCTAGAATGTCGCAAGGCAATTTGCCGGTGATAATGGCAGATAAGGACAAGAAACCCGGATTTTCCGCTCCCGCGCACGAGCCCACTTCCTCCGTCGGCCCGAACAATCCCGCGCTGACAGAGATCTATCAGCGGCTTTATCCCGAGATGCGGCGTGCCAAACCCGACCAGAAGGCGATCGCCGCCGCTCTCGAAGCCATGCGGCAACTGACCGTCGAGACAGATGCGGAATCGGCCGCCGAGCACGACCTTTCAGAAACCAGCGGTGCTACTTGCTCTGTCTGCGGGCACCGCAACCGTGAGGGCAACAATTTCTGTGCGGCTTGCGGACAGCGCTTAGACCCCGGCATCGAAGAGATGCGCTTGCCAGATTCCATGCTGGATTTTTCTGCTGCTCTGCGAGAAGACGAGCGAAAGGAAAATCGAACGGCCGCTCCGCTTCCTGCACCGGAAGTTCATCCCGCAAATTCTGCTTCCGCAACCCACCACTATCACCACCATTACCATCATCATTATTTCCAGAGTGGGCAGGAATTCGCGCCGTCAATTCCGCGCGCCAGCAATCCCGAAAGCCTGCGTGAAGCCGACCGCCTGAGAATCGTCGCGGCTGCCAAAGGCGAACCCATGAGCCGCAGTGAAGCGTCTGTGCGGCGGCTGACTCAGGAATGGATGCTGGCCTGTAACACGCGCCAGCTTGATGAGTTGATTGCGCTCTATGCCCCTGATGCCATGGTGCTGCGCTCAAATCTGCCGCCCGTTCGCGGGACGATAGCGCTGCGTGAGTTCTTTCATGGCGCTCTCGAAGCCGGTCTGGGAGAAGTCGCCCTCGATACTCTGCGCGTGGAGGTCATCGGAGACCTGGCGCATGAAATCGGCCGCTACAGCGCGCTGGTTCCGGGAAGCGCCGGCAAACGCCGCGAAGAGCGCGGCAAGTATCTTTGGGTCTTTGCCCGCCAGAGCGGCGGCGACTGGAAGCTTGTGTCCGAGTGCTGGTCAAGCGATCTGACCCTATCGGGTGCCGAATCAGATTTCAAGAAAGCCGTGATTCCTGCCGTCAAGCCGCGCAAATAAACTGCCTTTGTAACATGCATCCGGCAGAGCGGTTCCCGTCCGTTGCACCAACAGCTCCAACTGACGCGACTCCCTCTCGCCGTTTCGCCGCGCTCGGGATAGCATTGATTAAGCCGTCAGCTTCGTAATTTCTATATTCCTCAGCTCCTTCTGCAACTGCTCCAGCGACTTCATCTGAATCGTCTTCATGCCCAGAGCGGCGGCACATTCCAGGTTCAGCGCGCGGTCGTCGATGAAGCAGCATTCCTCGGCGGGGATCTGCGTGATGTCGATGGCGAGGCGGTAAATCCCGCTTTCCGGCTTGCGCAGGCCGACGAAGCATGAACTGATGAACATTCGGAAAATCTCCCGCAGGCCGAATTTTTCGATCCGGTACAGGTTCAGCTCGCGCGATTCGTTATTAATCGTGGCCATCAGATATTTGCCGGAAGTGGCCAGCGAGCGGGCGAAGGCGAGAACATCAGGTTTGGGTTGCGACAGCGAGAACATGTAATCGCGAAACTGATCACGAGTGAACGACCGCTCGCGATAAAAAATCGTATTGTTCAGATATTCATCAAGGGAAATTTTTCCCTGCTCGAATGAGGACACCAGCATCTCGTGCCGCGCGTGAAACTCCTGCGGATCGAGATGAAAATGTTCCAGCGTGCGGGCACGTTCGTCGTG
>JASIEN010000125.1 GCA_030045935.1 Candidatus Sulfotelmatobacter sp. | reverse complement strand
CTGGTCTCTAATCCCAGCCATCTGGAGGCCGTCGATCCAGTCACTGTCGGACGTACGCGTGCCAAACAAGACCGCACGGGCGAAGGTGGGCGCGAAAAATATCTGCCACTGCTGGTTCACGGCGATGCGGGTTTTGCGGGGCAAGGCGTGCTCGCCGAAACCATGAACTATGCTGATCTTCCTTCCTACACTGTCGGGGGAACGATTCACGTCGTTGCGAATAATCTGCTGGGATTCACTACCAGCTACCTCGAAGAGCACTCGACGCGATTTGCGGCCTGCATCGCGCGGCGGCAGTCGATTCCGATATTTCATGTCAATGGCGAAGATCCCGATGCGGTCGTGCGTGTGGCGCGCCTTGCCACGGAGTATCGTTACCGCTTCGGAACCGACGTTGTCATCGATCTCATCGGTTATCGACGCCACGGCCACAGCGAGGTCGACGATCCGACCATTACTCAGCCCCTGCTCTATAAGAAGATAAAGGAGCATCCGCCGCTCTGGGAGATTTACGCGGACGATATCGGCGCAGCCGATGCGCAGCAGCGGGCAGCGACGATCAGAGAAGAAATCGAATCTGCGCAGCAGAACGCAGGGAAAATCACAAAAAAGCCCACTCTACGTGAGCTGCCCAAGTATTGGGACCAATATTATGGTGGCCTTCACAAGCCGGAATTTGAAGTGGAGACCGGGCTTTCCACCGAAGAATTGGCGCAGCTTACGACTCGTTTGACCAGATATCCAAGCGCCTTCCATATTCATCCCAAAGTGAAAAAGTTGCTGGAACAGCGGGCCGAAATGGGCGCTGGCAAACGCCTCGTCGATTACGGCATGGCTGAGGCGCTGGCTTTCGCCAGCCTTGTGAAGAGCGGCATTCCGGTTCGTCTTTCGGGCCAGGACTCGCGTCGCGGAACCTTTAACCAGCGCCACTCGGTTCTTATCGACATTGAAAACGAGAACGAATATGTTCCGCTGGAAAACATCACTGCCGGCCCGGCCCGCTGTGGGATTCACAATTCAACCTTATCGGAGCCGGGCGTTCTCGGATTTGAATACGGGTACAGCCGTGACTTTCCCGAGGCACTGGTCTTGTGGGAGGCGCAGTTCGGCGATTTCGTCAACGTCGGGCAGGCCATTATCGATCAGTTCATTTCGTCGGGCGAAGCCAAATGGAATTTGCTCTCGGGGTTAGTTCTGCTTCTGCCCCATGGCTATGAGGGTCAAGGCCCAGAACACTCCAGCGCCCGCATCGAGCGCTTCATTCAACTCGCGGCTAAACACAACATTCAGATCGCCCAGCCCTCGAACGCCGCACAGTATTTTCATCTGCTGCGCCGTCAAGCGCTGCGCCATTGGCGCAAACCTCTGATCGTTTTCACGCCGAAGAGCATGTTGCGCCACCCGGACGCCTCATCGCCTATCGCGGACTTCACGCGAACTAGTTTTCTGAATGTAATTCCTGACAGTGAGATCGGTGAGGCCAGCCGCATCCTCGTTTCGAGCGGCAAAATCGGCCACGAACTTCGAGCCGAACGCAGGAAGCGAAAAGATACGTCAACCGCCATTGTTTTCCTGGAACAGCTCTATCCGTTCCCCGAAAAAGAATTGGCTGACGAATTCGCGCGTCACGGCGAATCTGGAGAAATTGTTTGGGTGCAGGAAGAACCTGCGAATATGGGTGCGCTGTTCAACATGCTCCCAGGCTTGAGCGCATCGCGGGTGGGCGGCATGTTTTGTCGGTCAAGCGTTCTTCAAGCGCGAGCCCAGCCACCGGCAGCGCCAAAGCGCATGAGGTAGAGCAAAAAACCCTGCTGACACTGGCCTTCACCACGAAAGGATAGGCAGCCGAATGTATGGGGCGTCACCAACTGCCTCGCCTTGCCACGAGCCGAGTCATGGCAAGGCGCTCTTGCCTTGGTCAGGCCGCGCTTTGTCGCGACTCTTGCGAAAGAACCTTCGGAACGTACGGAAAGGTCGGCGATGGCTTCGACGTAACCGACTCCTTACCAATCCCCAGATGGACCGGAGTATTTGCCGCAAGAGAAAACATTACGTCTGGCGCGTTGTCCGTTAGTGACCGGCCGTTCCAGCCGGCAAATCCGAATATAGCGGGCGTTCCAATCTCATAGGGAAGAATATTGGGAAAGAACCGGTGCGCAACTTTTTCGGCGTAAGCGCGCGGATCTCCAGCAGTGCCATTCGCGTTGACCACTCCCGCGATCGCTTTCGTGACAGTCTCTCCGTAGGTCGCAAAGTCGTCCTGAGGGCGGCCTGCATTCAGACGGTTTCCGAGATCTTCGTTGTACTGAGTGAAGAGTGGATGAATCATGGGAAGCCCCACGCGGTTGATCGATCGCCATCCACCAGCGTCGGTAGCTAGGGAGGCGACCGCCCAGATTCCGACGCGACGGTTGCCGGCTCCGGGAGCGAGCAACTCCTGATCAGGCACCTCCAAAACGATCGAATAAACTGTGTGACCCGCGAACAAGTTCTTAGCGCGAGCGGGATCCCAACCCGAGAGGTTGATGGTCGTTCCATCCTGGAATGCGTGGCCCACCGCGTGAAGCACATCGGGTTCAATCCAGAACGGGTCTCCCGCCTGATCCGCCCAAACCCGCAGCCCGCCTGCCGTCGTTGTAGTCTCACCTGTTGTCCCCTCCGCGACCACCGCTCCAGGTGCGCGCGGGTCGGCGGCCTGGGGTCCCTGCAGCTTCCGCACAATGTATCTTTGCTTCCCATTCTTGTCGCGCTCATCAAACGCGAGCCGATACGTTATGTCTTCTACTGCATCCCCATTGAGATCGATCTTGAACTCATACATACCCTCCGGGTGGTAACCAGGCACCGGTATCGGGCCGAAGATTGAATGACAAACGTTGATGGCGAAGACCGTGCCCGTTTGTCCACGGAACACGTAAAGGTCTGTTATGTCGAGGCGGATATCTTGCCGGGCGAGCGGTGAATCGAGGTGATGGGACATAATGCTCCTTTCGCTTAACGCGGCACAAAGCCAAATCCTAGCTGGATCGAAAAGACTACGTCTATTGAACCTTGGTCTAAGAACGAAGGAAACAAGTGATTAGTTTTTTAACAGCAAGCTAACGGTCAGGCCTTTCGGTCACCGGCTTCCCGCCCCCGCCGGGTAGTGCCTTCTTCGCACCGCCGTGTTCCTCACCGGCCAGCAAAGCAGCTATGTCCGCATACGCATAAATTGTCGGTGCGTGGTTCGCCATGAGGCCGCCGGTGTCGGCTGTGGGACCGTAATTGCTGTGTATTTCGCGCCCCAGCATGCGCAGCATCGCCATCAACTGCCCACGATGATGCGAAGTGTGCGCGATGCGCCGCACCATCACCCATGCCCGCGACCGCTGCACGTCGAAGAACTTGACATCCTCTTCCCACCAGTTTTC
>JASIEN010000010.1 GCA_030045935.1 Candidatus Sulfotelmatobacter sp. | reverse complement strand
GAGCCATCGCGTGCAATGGTAACGGGGGATTAGGGGAAATGCCAGTGCCGAGACGAAATAGACACTCTATTTCGTGGTTCCGGGATCGGGAGTCACCGGAAGCATCAGCGTCTTCGCGCGCCCGACAATCGTATTCATAGCCTGGTCGAAATTCTTGTCGCGATTCCCAAGCAGGAGCGCGCCGCGCACATATTCAGTAACGGTCCACAACGGACTGCGTGTTTTAGGGTCGACCATCACAAGCCGCAGCTGCCCCAGCACCGGAAGGCGGCCCAATCCGGTGTCGCTGAGTACCCAACTGATGTCGAAGATCAAATCGGCATCGGCGGGCGAGGAAACTAGTTCGCGCTGTCCCCAGCTTTTCATCGCTGCGTAGAGCTGGTTATAGGCGCGGTCGGGTCCTCCATCGAAGACGACCTGATCGAAGACGGTTTCAAAGCTCTCCCCACCTGCGTTCGATATGAAAATCTTTTGTGCTGCCGCGATCTGTGGCGGAATTGGGCCCGGCGGTGGCACCTGGGATTTCTGCCCCAATGCCGACATGACTAAGAGCAGGAGTGCGAGAGAATAGGAAGCGGCTGCTCTCACGGCGCCCTCTTTAGTTTCGGAGTCTAGAGTCGCGTAGTCTATCGCTTTTCTGATTCTTCTTTGGCCAGACGAACCTTGGCGGCGTCAAGCTTCTTCTGGGTGGCCACGAACAAGTCAGTATCAACTTCCGGAGGAATAGTCTTGTTCCACTCCTCGACGGCGCGCTCCCAGTGCACGGCAGCCAGTTTCAGCCGGCCGGTCTTCTGGTACAGATCGCCGAGGTGGTCCTGCACAGTTGGATCAGAACCCATGCGGAGCGAGGCTTTGGAAAGATTTTCTTCCGCGAGATCGTACTTCCCAAGCTTGAAGTAGGCCCATCCGAGAGAATCCAGATAAGCCCCGTTAGTGGGATCAAGGCTGACCGCGGTCTTGATGTAATCGAGCGATTCTTCGAGTTCCACTCCACGGTCGGCGTTCATGTATCCGAGATAGTTGAGGGTCGCCGCACTCTGCGGATTGACGGTCAGGATTTTCTTAAACTCGGTCTCGGCAGCGTCGTATTTTTTCTCACGCTCGTAGGTGGAACCGCGGAGGAAGTATACGTATTCCTTGTCTTCCGCTTTAATGGAGAGCTTCTCGGACTTGTTGAGCGCATCTTCGGCTTCCGGCCAGCGTTTCAGGCGCGTGTACATGATGGCAAGCCGGAGGTAAACGTCGCGGTCGTCCGGAGTGCCGTTGAGTAAAGAGCGCACGTCAGCGAGCGGCTTTTCCGCGTCTCCAGTGTCAGCCAGCTGGGCGTCATAGACCATGCGAAGATCACGGTCATTGGGGAGCTTCTGCGTGGCTTCCTTAGCGACAGCCGTGGCCTGTGTCCACTGCTTAGCTTCGCGATAGGTATCGATAACGTCCTGATAGCCGGTGCGGACGTTCTCGTCTCCGCCCAACGGAATCATTTTGCGGAAAGCCTCGACCGCCGCGTCGTAATGTTCCTGGTCGCGATAAACCATTCCCAACCGCTCGATGAAGATTCCGCGGTTGCTACGCTCCGCTTGAGAGTAGCTGCTGTCGGGCTTCTCGGTCTTTTTCAGCAGATCCTGCAGAATTTGAGCGGCGTCATCGTATCGTGCCTGCGCCTCGTAGATGACCGCGATGTTATAAGGAATCTCCAACGCATCGGGAACCATGGCTTGCGCCTTTTTCAGGCTGTCGAGCGCATCATCGAACTTGCCCTGACGGCGATAGATCTCGGAAATGCGCAGATAAGTCTGGGCGTCCTCGGGATTGGCATCGGCGATGACTTTGTACTGATCGAGCGCGGCATCAATCTGGCCATCATTCAGGAGATTCTCGGCGAGTCCGCGAATAGAGTCGAGGTTGTCGCGATCCAGTTCAATCGCGTGTTTATAGGCATCGATTGCGCTCTTATATTCCTTGCGCTGCTCGTAGGTTGCACCCAAGGCGGCATAGAGCTTCGCCGAACGGGACGCATCCGGAACGGAGCTGAGCACCTGCAAGGCCTTTGTCGTATCGCCTTCGTCGCTATAAAGCAGGGAAAGCGTGGTAACAGCCTCTTCCGAACTGGGATCGAGTTTGACCGCCGCCTTCAACTCATCCTCAGCCTTTTGCAGATCATTGTCCATGCGGTAAAGACGGCCGAGCAGCAAGTGATCGTCAACATTGTCGGGCTCGAGTTTTACGATCTCCTCATATTGCTCAATGGCCAACTTGAGCATATTGTCGGAGCTATTGCCGGAGCTGGACATATCGCCCAGCGAACGCAGATAGATGCGGCCCAAGAGCTTGTGCGCCTCCAGGTTGTTTGGATCGCGCTTGAGGATGTCCTGCGCCTGCAGCACTGCATCGCGAATGTGCCCAGTTTTGACGTAAAGTTCGGCCAGTGCGGAGGTCAGGAATTCAGAAGATGGGTCGGCTTCGATGGCTAGGCGATACTCCTCCATGGCCTTGCTGGCCAGCTCGCTGCGGCCATAGATTGTTATCTGTTCCTCATACAGATGTGCGAGCGTGTAGTGGTAGTAGGCGGCCGCACGGTCGATTTTGTGAGGAATCACTGCATTGCTCGAATTGGCAGCCACCGACTGCGATGCACTCGATTGCGGCGAAGACGGGTTGGAACTTGACTGCGCCTTAGCAGCGAACGCCGCAACGGCAACGAACAAAACGAGAGCAACAATTCTATTCATGAATGACCTGATGATGAATGGACTAATTTTCTCCCGGTGCTTTCTTAGAACGAAATCCCTGTGGCCTGCTTGCACTTCGTAACCCCCACCGGTTGGATGCAAGACTTCGGGGGGATGCCGTCTTTTTAATTCTAACCTGCCGCCGGGCTGAGTAGGAAAACATCCTGCTCGACCCAGCGTCTTTGACTAGCCGAAAGTGTCGATACCACGGGGCGAAGGCGCGAACGTCAAGATTGGTAAAGAGCGGGAACAGTCATGTTTGGCTTAATGCCGAAAGTGCCGCACGCCTGTAAACAACATGGCCAGACCATGCCGATCGGCGGCGTCGATTACTTCCTGGTCCCGTTGCGAGCCGCCGGGTTGAATAATCGCCGTGGCGCCAGCTTTGGCGATCTCCTCCACCCCGTCAGGGAAGGGAAAAAAAGCGTCAGAGGCGGCAACCGTACCTTTCAGTGGTAATTGTGCTTTCATCGCGCCAATCTTGGCGGCATCAACCCGGCTCATCTGCCCGGCGCCTACACCTACGGTTTGTCCGTCGCGAGCGTAGACAATTGCGTTTGACTTGACGTGCTTGCAGATCTTCCAGGCGAACAGCAGCGCGCGAGTCTCTTCCGGCGTGGGCGGACGTTTCGTGACTACCTTCAGATCAACATCTTGCAGTGGCCGCATATCCGCATCTTGCAGAAGAATTCCGCCGGAAATGTTTTTGAGCATCCATTTCTGGGGAGCGGCTTCGACTTCGAGCAGGCGAAGATTTTTTTTGCTGGCGAATTTGGTTTTTGCGGCTTCCTCAAATGTGGGGGCAGCGATTACTTCCAGAAACAGCTTGTGCATCTCTTCGGCAGCTTCGAGGTCGATGGGGCGGTTGACTCCGATTACTCCGCCGAAGGCCGAGACGGGATCACAATCGAGCGCTCGCTTATACGCTTCCGCCAAGGTCTTGCCCGCGGCGGCCCCGCAGGGATTGGTGTGCTTGATGATGGCGCAGAAGGCGGCGTCGGAGGAATCGAATTCCTGTGCGAGGTCCCATGCGGCTTGCAGGTCGACGATGTTGTTGTAAGAAAGTTCCTTGCCCTGGAGCTGCCGCGCATTGGCCACACCCAGACCCGAGCCGTCGGAGTACATAGCGGCTTTCTGGTGCGGGTTCTCGCCGTAGCGGAGGTCGAGGGCTTTGTGGAATGAGAGACGCAGCACCGGCGGAAACTCTCGCCCGGCAGACAGGTCAATGTTGTTGACGTCAGGAATACGATCGAGAGTGGATGCGATTGCGGAATCGTAAGCAGCAGTAGTAGCAAAGGCTTTCCGTGCGAGCCGCCACTTGGTTTCAAGCGACAATGATGCGTTTGAGCTTTCCAGCTCCGCGGCGATTGCCCGGTAGTCGGCAGGTGAAGTCACGACGGCGACATCGTGAAAATTCTTTGCGGCTGAGCGGATCATGGAGGGGCCGCCGATGTCGATATTCTCGATCAATTCTTCGAGTGTGACATTCGGCCTGGCGGCGGTTTTTTCGAACGCATATAGATTCACTACCACCATGTCGATCGGCTTGATGCCATGCTCGGCGACGGCGGCAGTGTGTTTGGGATCATCACGGCGATGCAGAATGCCGCCGTGAACTTTGGGATGCAGCGTCTTAACGCGGCCGTCGAGCATTTCGGGGAAGCCGGTGAGTTCGGAGATGTCCTTTACTGCAATGCCGGACTCGCGCAGGAGCCTGGCCGTGCCGCCGGTGGAGATCAATTCGATACCAAGACTAGCGAGCTGGCGGGCGAAATCGGGCAGGCCGGTTTTGTCAGTGACGCTGAGAATGGCGCGGCGGATTTTTGAATGATTGGAAGACATCAACGAGCCTCTACATGAAAGATGATTGCGAAGCGACCGGAGATTCTATCAGCAGCGCGTTGTCGTCTGGGGCCGGCTGCGTCGCCGTGGTCAAGTTTGCAGCCTGTGGAAGGAATCGTTTCGACGCAATATCATTACTATTTAATGTTCCGAAGATCTTGGTTTACCTTCAAGATCGGCGCAGCTTGCGTGAGTCTGTGCGCGCTGATGCTTCTATGGCCACGCTGCTCAGACGCTCAGAGCGATCCAAATCCGCAAGCTCAAAGCCAGCAGAGTCCACAGCAGCTTCATGTTACTCAGTACACGCTGCCTCCTGAAAAACTCGCAAAAGCTGAGGCACTCTATAGAACCCGTGTTGTCTTGTATCTGATTGATCTGGTCTTTGGCATTCTCGTCCTCTGGGTACTGCTGCGGCTACAGATCGCTCCGGCGTTTCGCGATCTCGCCGAGCGTGTTGCCAAGAACACTTTTGTTCAAACCTTAATCTTTGTTCCGTTGTTGATTCTCCTACTCTCCCTCGTTTCATTGCCGATCGACATCTACGGTCACCACGTCTCGCTCGCCTATGGACTCTCCATCCAAAGCTGGGGATCATGGTTCGGCGACTGGTGCAAAGCAGAAGCTCTCGAACTGATACTGCTCGTGCCCACGGTTTTCGCTCTCTTCCGGATTATCCGCCGCAGCCCCCGGCGCTGGTGGTTCTATTTCTGGCTGCTGGCGCTGCCGTTCATGATTTTTCTGGTATTTGTAGCGCCTGTGGTGATCGATCCACTCTTTAACAAGTTTGAGCCGCTCGAGAAAACCGACCCACAACTGGTGACGGCAATTGAAAAAGTCACTCGCCGTGGCGGCCTGAATATTCCGCCCAATCGCATGTTCGAGATGGAGGCCAGCGAAAAAGTCACAACATATAACGCTTACGTGACGGGTATCGGAGCAAGCAAGCGCGTTGTTGTCTGGGACAATACGATTCGCGACATGACCGTCCCTGAGATACTGCTCGTCTTTGGCCACGAAATGGGCCACTATGTTCTCGATCACATCTACAAAGGACTTGCCTTCATCGCCCTCCTGATGTTGGCGGGGTTGTGGCTAGGAAGGAGAATTGCGATTGCCTTTCTCGGGCGCTGGGGCGCGCAGTGGAATATTCGCGGCATCACCGACCTTGCGGCGCTGCCGGTGCTGATGCTGACGCTATCCCTGTTGATGTTAGTTGGCGAACCAGTGGGTAACGCTTTCAGTCGCCATCTAGAACACGAAGCCGACCGTTACGGACTCGAAGTGACTCACGGGATCTTTCCCGATAATGGTGAGGTTGCTGCTTCTGCCCTGCAGAAGTTGGGCGAGAAATATTATGACTATCCGACTCCAAACCGATTGCTCGTTTTTTGGTCCTACTCCCATCCACCAACGGCCGACCGCATTCGCTTCGCACTTACGTACGATCCGTGGGACTCACCCAAGGGGCCGAAGTACGTTAAGTAGGCTCGTCCTCATTACTCGGAGTCTTCAGGGAATCGTAACCTCTACCGGAGAAGAATAGCCACTTTCCTGTCCGCCAGAATTGACTGTGGTGGCTGCATAGTAATATGTCATTCCCGCACTCACGGTGTTGTCGGTGTACGAAGTATTCGCATCCAGGGAGGAATTAATCTTCGTATAGGAATTGGCAGCAGTACCGCGATATACGTTATAGCCGACCACCCCATTGGAGTTGCTCGCATTCCAGGAAAGATTCACGCTGTATTGGGGGTTAACTCCTGTGCCGTTTACCGATTCGCTGACCGTCGGGTCGGACGCGTTGCTGGCAAAGGTCAGCGAGCCGGAAGCCGCTCCACTCTGGCTGGGGGAAAAAACCGCGTCGAAAGTCACGTTTTGGCCGGCTGCGATCGTGACGGGAAACGAAATGCCAGAAACCGAGAACTCCGAGTTGTTGCTGGTAGCCGATGAAATGGTGACGCTTCCGCCGCTTGCATTCAGAGTGGATGCCTGTGTCGTGGTTGAGCCGACATCGACGTTGCCAAAACTGAGCGTGGTTGGCGAGAGAGTGAGTTGACCCACCGTTGTGCCGGTTCCGGCGAGGGGAATATTGAGGCCCGGCCCGGGAATAAAGATGCTTCCTCCCGTCGTGCCGGCGGCCTGCGGCTGGAAAGTGATATCAAGAGTTACGCTCTTTCCGCCCGCAAGTACCAAGGGGAAACTGGCGCCAGTGAAGGAAAAACCGCCTCCCACGATCTGAGCGGATTGCAGGGTCACTTTCCAGTTACGCTCATTGGTAAGCACGACGGTAAGGGCTGAACTGCTTCCGACAGCG
>JASIEN010000124.1 GCA_030045935.1 Candidatus Sulfotelmatobacter sp. | reverse complement strand
TTCATAAAGGAGAGACGTTAGCGCCGAATGTCGACGATGCACACGGGGCCACAAGCCCCTGGCCGTGGGCCGTGCCGTTGTTCAAGCTAGTTAAGCCGACCAAGGCGGTGTTGCGCGACCATTTCGATCCCCTCTTCCCGGATTTCAACACCGACTATCCCGACCAGCTCCGGGCGGATGAGTTTCTGAACGAATTTCAAAAGTTTACGCAGGCTCGCCAGGCGAACAAAGACCGCCAGTTTCAGCTTCCCCAATTCGTATTGCTTTATCTTCCCGACGATCACACGGGAGGCACGCGTCCTGACCATCCACGCCCTGCGGCTTCGGTGGCCGATAACGATCTTGCCCTGGGTCGCGTGGTCGATGCGGTCTCGCACAGTCCCTATTGGGATGACACTGCAATTTTTGTTGTCGAAGATGATGCCCAGGATGGCGGCGACCATGTCGACGCGCACCGCTCGATCGCGTTTGTGATCAGCAACTACTCTCCGGGAAGTGCAGCAGCGCCTTACGTCGACCACCGCTTTTACACCACCGTGAACATGTTGCACACGATGGAGATGCTGCTGGATCTTCCGCCCATGAACTTAAACGACGCGTACGCGCCGGTGATGGGACCCATGTTTTCAGGGGCAGGGAATCAGTCGGCGTTTGAAGCCGATTATCGGAATCTCAACAACGGGCTGATCTTCGAGACGAACAAGCGGAACGCGAAAGGCGCAGACGAATCGGCCAAGATGGATTTCTCCCGTCCGGACGCGGCTGACGCTGCAAAACTGAACGAAATTCTCTGGCGCGATCAGAATGGTGATGAGCCGGTGCCTGCACCGAAGCACACTGTGTTCGTTGCCGGAGGCAACTAGGATTGCCGAGCCAAGAGGCGCGTTACCGAGCGGATTTGTTCTTCCACCGATTGTGGATAACTCTCCTCTTGTGCGAGTGCAGCTTCCCACTAGAATGGCCGTAATACCGTAAAATTGAATTGAGCCTATGGCGGAATCCCAATTCGTCCACCTGCACCTGCACACCGACTACTCCCTGCTGGATGGCGCCTGCGACGTAGAGAAACTCTGCGAAAGAGTGCAACAACTCGGCATGCCAGCCGTAGCCATGACCGACCACGGGAATATCTTCGGCGCGGTGCACTTCGTCAATGCTGCTCACAAGCACGGTGTGAAGCCCATCGTCGGCTGCGAGCTTTATATCTGCAAGAAGGAAGATCACAACATCGAGCGCACTCCTCCCGAGGGTGACACCTATAACCACCTGCTGGTGCTCGCCGAAAATGAAGAAGGTTACCGCAATCTGGTGAAGATCACGTCGGAAGCTTCGCTGCATGGTTTCTATTACAAACCGCGCGTGAGCAAGAAATTTCTGGCCGAGCATTCGCGAGGATTAATCGGCCTTTCGGGATGCCTCAAAGGCGAAGTCGCCGAGCGATTGATGGAAGGGAACCTTGAGGCCGCGCGCAATGCCGCTGGGACTTTCGCAGACATCTTCGGAAAGAACAATTTTTATCTTGAGATTCAAAACCAGGGCCTTGCCATGGAAGCCCGAATCAATCCTGCGCTATTCCAGCTCGAAAAAGATCTTGCCTTGCCTCTGGTTGCCACCAATGACAGCCACTATCTCTGCGAAGCCGATGCTCATGCGCAAGACGTGATGATTTGCATTCAAACGGGTAAGTCGATTCATGACGCGCAGCGCATGAAGTTCGACGGCACGCAGTTCTTCGTCAAAAGTGGCGGGCAGATGTACAGCGTATTCAAAGACTCGCCCGAAGTCTTGCAGCGCACACTCGATATCGCAGAACGATGCAGCGTGCGGCTGGAAAAGGTCGCCTCGCCGTTCCCGCAATTCGATGTTCCGGCAGGCTACACCATCGATAGCTACTTTGTTCACGTCACGCGCGAAGGATTCACACGACGCATGGAATCGTTGCGGCCACTCGCCGAGCAAGATAGGCTGACGCATTCGCTGACCGCGTACGAGCAACGGTTGGAGCGCGAGCTTGCCATCATCCAACAGATGAAGTTTTCCGGTTATTTCCTTATTGTATGGGACTTTATCCGCTATGCAAAAGAGCATGACATTCCCGTAGGCCCGGGCCGTGGATCGGCCGCCGGTTCGCTGGTTTCATACGCGCTGGGGATCACGGATCTTGACCCTTTGCAGCACGAGCTGCTGTTTGAGCGTTTTCTCAATCCTGAGCGCATTTCGATGCCCGATATCGACATCGACTTCTGTATGAATCGTCGAGGCGAGGTGATCGACTATGTCACGCGAAAATATGGCCGCGACAATGTTGCGCAGATCATCACTTTTGGCACGATGGCGGCTAAGGCAGCAATTAAAGATGTGGGGCGTGCGATGGACATTCCATACAGCGACGTCGACCGCATCGCGAAGATGATTCCTGCGCAGCTCAACATCACCATCGAAAAGGCGATTGAAGAGTCCCCGCCGCTGCGCGAAGCCATCGAAAGAGATGGACAGATTCGTGAGCTGATTCAGACCGCAAAGAAGCTCGAAGGACTGGTTCGCAACGCCGGTGTTCACGCGGCGGGTGTAGTAATTTCGCCCCGCCCGCTGACTGAGCTTGTCCCGCTGCATAAGACCAAGAACGACGAAATCGTTACGGCCTTCGACATGGTTGCCATTGAAAAAATGGGCCTGTTGAAGATGGATTTTCTTGGCCTGACCACTCTCACGATCTTGACTGACACGCTGAAGCTGATTGCGCAGACGCGTGCCACGCCGATGACGCTGGATGACATTCCGTTGGAAGATGCCGAGACATATCGGAAGGTGTTTCACAGGGGACTCACGTCAGGAGTGTTCCAGTTTGAATCGCACGGCATGAGAGATGTCCTGCGCAAGTATCAACCAAATTCCATTGAAGATCTCACGGCCTTAAATGCCCTATACCGGCCGGGACCGATTCAGGGTGGCATGATTGATGACTTCGTCGATCGCAAGCACGGCCGGAAGAAAGTCGAATATGAACTTCCGGAGCTCAAGGAAATTTTGGAAGAAACGCTTGGCGTCATTGTTTATCAGGAGCAGGTGATGCAGATCGCGAACCGGCTTGCCGGATACTCGCTGGGCGAGGCCGATCTGCTGCGCCGCGCCATGGGCAAAAAAAAGCCGGAAGAGATGGCGCAGCAGCGCGAGCGGTTTGTCGAAGGCGCAACACAGCGCAAATTTCCTCCAAGGAAGATTGAGAAGATATTCGATCTTATGGCGCAGTTCGCAGGATACGGCTTCAACAAGTCGCACTCCGCCGCATATGCGCTACTGGCCTATCACACGGCGTACTTGAAGACTCACTATCCTGTGGAGTTCATGGCGGCATTGTTGACTTCGGTCACCGGCAGCACGGATGACGTCGTCAAGTACATCAACGAATGCCGCGAGATGGGCATTGCCGTGGAAGCGCCCGACATCAACGTTTCGGACGCAAACTTTACGCCACACGGCGAGGCTATTCGCTTTGGGCTTGCAGCAGTGAAAAATGTCGGAGCGAACGCCATCGAGTCGATCATTGCCGCGCGCAAGA
Organism: Candidatus Sulfotelmatobacter sp.; assembly: GCA_030045935.1. Classification (GTDB taxonomy): domain Bacteria; phylum Acidobacteriota; class Terriglobia; order Terriglobales; family Acidobacteriaceae; genus Sulfotelmatobacter. The sequence goes on along the minus strand of JASIEN010000124.1, from coordinate 6,707 downwards.
AGCTGGGACGGTTCCGTACGATTTATGAATTCTGCGAAAACGTCGACCTGCGCTTGCTGAACAAGCGCGTGCTGGAATCTTTGATTAAAAGCGGTGCGGTAGATTCACTCGGCCGCCGGGCGCAACTGATGACCGTCCTCGATCGCGCGATGGAGCGTGCACAAAAAACTCAGCGTGATGTCGAATCCGGCCAGCATGGGTTATTCGGCGTCTTCCAGGATGAAGAAGGCGCACCGCACAATGACAAGCTGCCGGATATTCCCGATTGGGACGAACCCACGCGCCTGAGCGCGGAAAAGGAGATTCTTGGCTTTTTTATCACTGGCCATCCCTTGGAGAAATTCAAAGACAAGCTCGCAGATTTGCAGGCGCTGTCGATTGCCGAACTCAGCGCCATGACGAAAAGCACGGGCAAGGATGAGACATTGGCCAGCGCGGGTATTATCGCTAACCTCCGCGTGCTTAAGTCCAAACGCGGCGAGTTTTATGCCCAGGCGACGCTTGAGGACATGTCGGGATCGATCGACATGATCGTGTTTCCCGAGGCCTACAAACGGCTTGGAGACAAGGTCAAACTTGAAGTTCCGGTGCTGGTGCGGGCAGGCGTCAGGATTGAAGAAGGCGCGAATCCCAAGATCACTGCGTCAGAGATTATGCCGCTGGAAGACGCCAAGGTCCCGCTGCCGCGGGCGATTCGCATTCGCCTCTCGCTGGAAACTTCCGGCGAGATGACCGTCGACGATCTGCACACTCTTTTCCGCGAGCGTAAGGGTGAGGCTCGGGTGTTGTTCGATGTGGAGCGCGCCGGCGATTTCATGGTTGTGATGGAAGCGGAAGGATATAATGTGCTGCCAGACCGCAGTTTCATTGCCCGGGTGGAGCAGATTTGTGGGCGGGGCAGCGTGCGCGTGATTAGCTAGTAGCGCCTGCTCCTTATAGCACTGCAATTGTCACCCGGGGCCTGGGGTTGGAAGCAACAGCGATTCATGGAAGCATCTCTCAAGGCGCAGCAGGAACTGGAGCAGATCGAGCAGCAGGTCGCGCAGATCGAAGCCAATGGCGGGAAGAACGCCGAGACGCAGCGTCAGCTCGCTCAACTGCACGAACGAATTCACACTTTGCGCCAGGAGATGAGCGCGCTCAACAGCGCCTGGCAGAAGACCGAACTGGCGCGTCATCCGCAGCGTCCACAGACTCTCGATTACATCGAACGCGTGTTTACGGATTTCAGCGAGATTCACGGCGACCGTGGCTTCGGTGACGATCCGGCGATCGTCTGCGGTATGGCGCGCTTCCACGGCGAGGAAATTCTAGTGGTGGGCACGCAGAAGGGCCGTGACATGAAGCAGCGCGTGCACCGCCATTTCGGCACCCCGCATCCCGAGGGCTACCGCAAGGCGCTGCGGGTAATGCAGATCGCGGAAAAATTTCGCAGGCCGATTTTTAGCCTGGTTGACACGGACGGGGCTTATCCGGGAATTCATGCCGAGGAGCGCGGCCAGGCGGAAGCCATTGCGTATAACCTGCGAGAGATGGCGCGGCTGGAGGTTCCGATTATCGCTACCGTGATCGGAGTTGGCGGAAGTGGCGGGGCCTTGGCAATAGCCGTGGCTGATCGCGTACTCATGATGGAGAATTCGATCTATTCGGTGATTTCTCCGGAAGGTTGTGCGGCCATCATGTGGCGAGATGCCTCCAAGAAGGAATTGGCTGCGGAAGCGATGCGTATTACCGCGCCTGACCTGAAGGAACTCGGAGTCATTGACGACATCGTTCCTGAGCCTGAGGGCGGCGCGCACCGTGATCACGAAGCCGCGGCTAACCTGTTGGATGTGAACCTGCAAAAACATCTCGCTGAATTACAGAAGATTCCCATCTCTGATTTGATCGTGTCACGATATAATAAATTCCGCACCATGGCCCAATTCTTCACCGACTGACAATTCGAGTGATGTCCTCCCGACGCACTTTGCCGACTTTTGGCAGGTTCCGATTTAGGTTCCCGGCCGCATCCGGCGTGCGATTTACCGCGTCGGCCACTCTCATCCGCCGTATAATTAAGCGATCCTCGGTTTTTACTTTCGCGCGGATCAATTCCGCACTCAATTAAGGAAGGAGTAGGGATGTCCACAACAGACGTTGCGCCTCAGGGTACGGGCGGGCAATTGGGGCGCAAGCGCATTGTCAATGACATGAGCATTCAGGTCGCTACTGTGAATGGCTCGGGCTCACAAAGTTCCAACACAGTTTTGCTGCGGGCGATTTTTCAGATGGGCGTGCCGGTTTCGGGCAAGAATCTTTTCCCTTCCAACATCGCGGGATTGCCCACGTGGTACACAATTCGCGCCAACAAAGACGGATACATCGGACGCAAGAAAGAAATTGACTTTCTGGTTGCGATGAATCCCGAAACCGCGCAGGACGACGTAATGTCGCTGAATCCCGGCGGATCGGTTCTTTATGACGAGCCGCTCGCGTTGCACAAGCTGCGCAACGATCTTGTTTTTTATTCTGTTCCCTATGACAAGCTGGTGGCCGCAGTTTGCCCAGAGGCCAAGCTGCGCAAACTGGTCAAGAACATGGTGTATGTGGGCGTAGTCGCGCAATTGCTCGAAATCGACATGGGCGAGGTGGAAAAGGCGATCCGCAAGCAGTTCGCGAAAAAAGTGAAGGCGGCCAATTTGAATTGGGCCGCCGCGCAAGCTGGGTTCGATTATGCAAAGGCCAGTCTTGTAAAGCGAGGCGCATTTTACATCGAGCGCATGAACAAGACTGCGGGCAAGATCATCATCGATGGCAACTCGGCGGCTGCGCTCGGCTGCATGTTCGCCGGCTGCACGGTCGTGACGTGGTATCCGATTACCCCGTCGTCATCGCTGGTCGAATCCATGATCGAGTATATGAAGGAGCATCGCATAGGCCCCGACGGCAAGGCGACCTTCGCGATTGTGCAGGCAGAAGATGAGCTCGCTGCCATCGGCATGGTGATCGGCGCGGGCTGGGCAGGTGCGCGCTCGATGACGGCTACCGCAGGTCCCGGCATTTCACTGATGTCGGAATTTGCCGGCCTGGCTTACTACACCGAAGTTCCCGGCGTGATCTGGGACATTCAGCGTGTGGGTCCTTCGACTGGTCTGCCCACGCGCACATCCCAGGGAGACATTCTTTCCACCGCATTTCTATCGCACGGCGACACCAAGCACATCATGTTGATTCCGTGCTCGGTCTCGGAATGCTTCAGCATGGCGCAGGATGCATTCAATCTTGCCGAACAGTTCCAGACGCTTGTCTTTGTCATGTCCGATCTTGATCTTGGCATGAATAACTGGATGTCTGATCCGTTCGAATATCCAACCACGCCGATCAAGCGCGGCAAGGTTTTGACCAAGACTGATCTGGAGAAACTCGGCGGATTTGCGCGCTACAAGGATCTCGACGGTGACGGCGTGGGCTATCGGACGCTGCCCGGAACCGACCATCCTGCGGCGGCGTATTTCGCCCGCGGCAGCGGACATAACGAGAAGTCAAGCTATAGCGAACGCCCCGACGATTACGAAAACAACATGGAGCGGCTGAACCGCAAGTTTGAAACTGCCCGCTCGTTTGTGCCGCGTCCGGAGATTCAGATGGGCACGAGCGCAAGAATCGGCGTCATCGCTTATGGCACCTCGCACTGGGGTGTCAGCGAAAGCCGCGATCAGTTACGCAGTGAGTACGGCATTGAAACGGATTACCTGCGCCTGCGCGCATATCCGTTCACGCGCGAAGTGCACGATTTCGTCGAACAGCATGACCGCGTCTACGTTGTCGAGCAGAACCGCGATGCGCAGATGCTTAGCCTGCTGAAGCTCGATCTCAAACCTGAACTCACCACGCGGCTGCGCAGCATCGCTCATCTGGATGGCCTGCCGCTCGATGCGCGCTCTGTCACCGATGAACTGAGCACCATGGAGGGCAAGTAATGGCGACCACGCCAACTTCTGAACCCAGATCTTCCGAGCCAAAGACGAATCGTATCGGCCTCACCGTAATCGACTACAAGGGCGGCAAGACGACCCTCTGCGCCGGCTGCGGGCACAATGCGATTTCCGAACGCATTCTTGAGGCGATGTATGAGATGGGCGTGCAGCCCGAGCGCGTAGTGAAGCTGAGCGGCATCGGCTGCTCTTCAAAAAGCCCGGCGTATTTCATGAACCGCTCACACAGCTTCAACGCCGTGCATGGGAGAATGCCTTCGGTGGCAACCGGCGCAATGCTGGCGAACCGCAACCTGCTTGCCTTGGGTGTCAGCGGCGATGGCGATACGGCTTCCATTGGCATCGGCCAGTTCGTTCACCTGATGCGGCGCAATCTTCCGCTGATTTACATCATTGAAGACAACGGCGTCTACGGGTTGACCAAAGGCCAATTCTCAGCCACCGCTGATCTTGGATCGAAGTTGAAGACGGGCGTGATCAACGATCTGCCGCCGATCGATACCTGCGGGCTCGCTATCGAACTCGGCGCGACCTTTGTCGGGCGCTCGTTCTCCGGCGACAAGAAACAGCTCAGCGCGCTGCTGAAAGCGGCCATCGCGCATCATGGCACGGTAATGCTCGACGTGGTTTCTCCTTGCGTCACATTTAACGACCACGAAGGCTCGACCAAATCCTACAAATACGTCAAGGATCACGACGAGATCCTGCAGGAAATCAGCTTCGTGCCGCACTTTGAAGAGATCGACGTCGAGTATGACCCGGGATCGACCGTGAACGTCACCATGCATGACGGCTCGCACCTGCAGTTGCGCAAGCTGGAGGAGGACTACGATCCTACGGACCGCATTCGTGCCATGACTCGGCTGGCCGAGGCTCATGACAAAGGCGAAGTGCTGACGGGATTGTTCTACGTGAATCCCAAGGCACCGACGTTCCTGGACATGTTAAATATGGTCGACGAACCGCTGGCTACGCTGCCGGAATCGTTGGTTCGTCCGGGAAGGGAAGCGCTGGAAGCAGCGATGGAAGAGCTGCGGTAAAGGCCGCCGCGGCAGGTCATGCAGCGCTGTGATTACTGTCGCGGCTCGGGTCCAGTCCCTGGATTCAACCCTAACCCCGCCCCATAATAATCCGCCAGAGCGCGCCGCTCTGCGTCGGTTAACAGCTGCGCGATGGTACGCATGGGTTCATTGATGTCGTTGGCGCGCTTGCCGGTCGCGAAGTCTTCCAACTGCTGCAAGAGATAAGGCCCATTTTGCGTCAGCAAGGCAGGCGCTCCCGGGCGAAACGCGAGCGGACCGTGGCACGCTTGACATGGAGGAATCCCGCGCTCGCCATCACCAAAATTAATCAACCGCCAGGCCATGCCTTTTTGAACGGGATCAGGCGCCGGTTGCGGAAAGGCGCGCTTATCATCGGGATCGTAAAAGACTGGCAGCTTCGAATAGTAAGCCACCAGATCGGCCACGTCTTTGTTTGAAAGCGACTGAGCGATGGGGTTCATGGGAAATGAAATCCGCTTGCCTGCGCGGAAGTCCAGCAATTGCTTCCAAATGGCAAGCCGGGCCATGCCGGCCAGATTGGGAGTATCGCCTTTTGCACTGAATCCTTCCTCGCCGTGACAATGCGCACAATGTCGAGACAACAGCAGTCCGCGAAATTCATCGCCGCTGGAGGCGTTCGCAATTGTGTCGGGCGTCCACTCGACGTAAGAGGGAACATGATCGCCCGCGGTATCTCCCGCATGTAACAGCAGTGCCGTGGCCGCCAGTGCAAGCAACATGGTTCCGAGCAATCGAGGCGGTGACCCGCTCCAGATTCGTCTATTGCGCGCCACACGTCCCCCTGTCTCCGTCATGAAGCGCCGGAAACTGTTCTCTCGGCACAACTTTCATTACCGACCGCATATCGTAGTGGCCCGCTCCGCAGAATTCGCGGCACGCGGTTTTGTATTCCCCAGGCTGCGAGAATTGCATTTCAGCCAGGCTGATAATTCCCGGCGTGACCTTGACGCTGTAATTCGTTCCGAGAAACGCCAGCGAGTGGACGGCATCTGGGCTTGTGATCCGCAGATGAATTGGAACTCCGGCCGGCACGAGGATGCAGTGCGGAATGAAAAGATATTGCTGTCCGATCATGCGCACCGTGACGGAGCCATCGGAATTCTGTTCCGTGCCGAGATTGTTCTCGACGAACTCGCCCTCAACGTGCAGCGAAAAAGGATCGACGCGGCGGGGGTTGTGGAACAGGCGCAGGATGGGTTCATCAATTTGGTAGAAGCGTGTTGCGGGGATCAGAAGCAGGACGAAGGCGGTGATGAGGAACGTTCGTAGCTTTCGCCAGTTGACGGCGCGCCAGTTCACCGTACACTCCGGCTCGAGGCGGCTGATTCGCTTCGGTCTCGAATTAGCTGGATTCTTCGATTTCTCTCAGTACTGCGCTGCAACGCTCGCATACGGTTGGATATTTCTTATCTTCGCCGACATGGATGGAATAATTCCAGCAGCGCTCGCACTTTACCCCTTCTGCTTTCTTGACTTCCACGTGTACGCCCGACGTTCCGTTTCCCGAGCCGGACTGCAGCTGCACGGCCGAAACGATGAATAGGTACCGCAACTGGTCTTCATAGCCCTTTAAAACCGAATGAACCGGATCGGCGGCGGTGAGCGAAACCTGGGCTTCCAGCCCCGTCCCGATCAGCTTGCTGTTACGGGCTTCTTCGAGTGCCTT
>JASIEN010000123.1 GCA_030045935.1 Candidatus Sulfotelmatobacter sp. | reverse complement strand
TGCGTGCCATTTCGCCACCGGCAGTTGGCTGGTCAATAGGGTCGACCTGGTCAGGTAGCGCTCATCGCAGATCTCCAGGAAGGCGCGGCGCTCCGCCTCTGCCATAGGCGCCATCGCCCAGTCATCGACGATCAACACGTCCACCTGACCCAAGGCTCGTAACCTCTTGGCATAGCTGCCGTCCGCCCGCCCCAGTTCGAGCTCCCGAAACAACTGCGCGGCTGTTGCGAAGTAAGCCGTGAAACCGTCGCGGCATGCCTTCTGTCCGAACGCTCTTGCCAAAAATGTTTTTCCAATCCCAGTCGGCCCGATCAGAAAAATGTGCTGGTGATGGCGCACCCAATCCGAGTCCTGAATCAGCGGTCGAACCACCTGCTTGTCCAGGCCACGCACCGCACGGAAATCGATATCCTCGATACAGGCCGGGCCTTGCAGCCGGCCGTCTCTCAGCCGCCGCTCCAAGGCCCGGTTCTGCCGCCAGTTCCACTGCCGGTCTACCAGCAGCGCGAATCGCTCATCAAAGCTCAACTGGGTCGATTGCGGATCTTCCTGCTGCTGTGTGAAAGCGTCGGCCATGCCGCGCATGCGCATGGCGTACAACTTCTCTATCGTTTGCTGATTGAGCATAGTTCTCCTTTTGTCTACGGGATCGCCGGAGGATCGATCTCCGGAGCGGAATCAAAGTAATCGGCGCCACGGATGTTGTCGTGGTCCACGGCGCTCTGGACGGGCGGGTCGCCAGGTATTGGCAACCGGTCGAGCTGATTCTTCAGAATCGAGTCCATGCTTGTGGAGTTGTAGGCGCGCGCCCGCAGGCAGCGCCGGGCGGCCGCTTCCATGCGTTCGGCAGGATATGTTTTTGCCAGCCGCAGAATCCCCAGACACGACCGAAAGCCCTGCTCCGGATGACGCTTGGCCGCCAGGATCGCCTCCACCAGTTGCCCGGTGCAAGCTCCGATTTGCTGTGCCTCCTCGATGAGGCGCGAGGGCGTACGCCCCAAGTACTTCTGGTGTGACTTGGGCCGGTGCTCGTCGACCGTACTGGCTTTCGCCTCCTCCCGGGAGCGGACATGGGAAGCCACCCGTACTCCGCGGTGTAGGATCTCCACCGTTTCCCCAGTCAGGTGTACGTCCACCTCCTGGTGCACCAGCGCGTACGGCACACTGTAAAAGTGCCGCTCCACTTCGATGTGATAGTCGATGTTCACGCGCGCGGTTTTCCATTCTCCGAACTGATAGCGCGTGGCCGGAAGCGGCTTCAGTGCCGGCCTGTCCAACTGCGCGTATAAGGTGGCGCGGTTGCCTGCGCGCTTGCGGAACGGCCGTTGGTTCACCCGCACCAGGAGTTCGGCAATCGCCTGGTTGACTTCTGCGAGCGAGAAGAATTTGCGCTTGCGCAAGGCTGCCACGATCCAGCGTTGAACTACCTGCACTCCTACCTCCGCCTTGGCTTTGTCCCGGGCTCGGTACGGTCGCGCCGGAATGATCGCCACGCCGTAGTGCTCACCCAGGTCGCGGTAGGTCGGGTTCAAATCCGGCTCGTAATAGCTGGGATGGGTGACGGCGCTCTTCAAGTTGTCCGGCACCACGACTTCAGTGACGCCGCCGAAAAATTCAAACGCTCGCTGATGGGAACCAACCCAGTTCTGTAGGTCCTGCCCGGCGGTGGCTTCCGCGAAGGTGTAGCTGCTGGCGCCCAGCACGGCCACGAACACGGCGGCCCCGTGCACCTCGCCGCTCTCTGCGCTGTGAATGGGAATCGTGGCGCCGGCATAATCGACGAACATCTTCTCGCCGGCGCGGTGCTCCTGCCGCAGCACCAGATCCAGTTTCTTCAACCATCGTCGGTACAGATCGCAAAACCGGCTATAGCCATAGCCGTCCGGGTTGCTTTCGCGGCTTTCCTGCCAGACCAGTTGCAGCGTCAGATCCTTGTGCGTCTGCAAGTCTTCGTGGATCTTGGCCCATTCCGGCTCCGGATGTTTCCGCCAAACCGAAGGAACGGGGCGCTGCGGAAACAGTGCCTGCTCGATCCGTTGCTCATCCCATCCGTCCGGCAACGGCCACCGAACGCCGGCTGTTTGAGCGGCCGACAGGTATTCATGAACGGTGCTTTGGGAAATGGAACAACTGCGGGCGATCTGATGCTGGCTCAGTCCGAGGGAATGGAGCCGCAAAACTTCCTTTAACTTGCGCATGGTCAGCCTCTTCTGTGGCAACTGGGAGTCTCCACTTATCAGTGGAGTCCAGTCGTCACGGCTGCCCTACGCCGTCATTCCAATCCGATGCCGATCACCATTCCGAACTACAACCGTTAAACCGATCGGCATCAGTTCGGAACACTGATCGGCATCACTTCGGAACGCTGATCGACATCAGTTCGGAACGCTGATCGACATCTCTCGGAATCCGCACTCGGTCCGTGACCCGATCTAACAGGGCTTTGCACAACCGCGGGTTCGGGAACACCGTAGTCCATTCCGAGAAAGGCAGATTGGTCGTTACAATTAGGGCTGCCCTCTCGGCCCGCTCCGATACCACTTGAAACAGAAACTCCGCGCCCACATCAGC
>JASIEN010000122.1 GCA_030045935.1 Candidatus Sulfotelmatobacter sp. | reverse complement strand
TCAAGGGATGGCGGATGCGCGTTTATATTCCTTTCGGAACAGAGTGGTATCCCTACTTTATGCGGCGATTGGGCGAGCGGCCGGCGAACGTGCTGTTTATTGCGAAGAATCTGCTGCGTGCGTGAGGTTGACGAGCAGATTACGCCAGGTTTCTTGAAATGATAAATCCGAAATCTTAAACCGCGAAGTCGCCCGTTCGGTCGCTTCAGTCTCTCTCAGGGCAGGCTCCGAACCGCCGCCAAGAGCGCGGAGAACATGCTTTAGCCGCGCTGGGTCTATAATTGGGCACTCATGGCTCTGACTGCCGGTACCAAGCTGGGCCCCTACGAAATTCAGTCTGTTCTTGGCGCGGGTGGAATGGGAGAGGTCTATCGCGCGCGCGATACCCGTCTCGACCGAAGCGTCGCGATAAAAGTTCTCGCTGGACATCTTTCTTCGACACCCGAACTGAAGCAGCGCATGGAGCGCGAGGCTCGGACAATTTCTTGCCTGAACCATCCGCACATCTGTCATCTCTACGACATCGGATCGCAGAACGGCACAGATTTCCTGGTGATGGAGTTTCTGGAGGGTGAAACTCTCGCCGAGAAACTGCGCAAGGGGCCTTTGCCTCTGCCCGAAATCTATAAGATCGGAATCGACGTTGCCGAAGCGCTGGCAGTCGCACACAAAAGCGGTATTGTGCATCGTGACCTGAAGCCTGGCAACATCATGCTGACTGCAAGCGGCGCCAAGCTGATGGATTTTGGGCTGGCGAAGCCGCTGGGCCTGCAAACTTCATCGGCAGGATCCGGAACAGCCGCGCCATCTTTCACGGCAGCGGCCACGATGAGCGGCCCGAGTCCCCTCACGCCGTTAACCACGGCAGGCAGCATGATCGGCACGATTCAATACATGTCTCCTGAGCAGATCGAAGGCAAAGAGGCAGATGCGCGTTCCGATATTTTTGCTTTCGGCGCAGTGCTGTATGAGATGGTTTCCGGAAAGAGGCCTTTTTCCGGAAAGAGCCAGATTTCCCTGGCGTCGTCGATTCTTGAAAGTGACCCGGAAGAAGTTGTGGCAATCAAACCGCAGACTCCGCCTGCGTTCAACCACGTCATCAAGACCTGCTTGCAGAAAAATCCGGATGACCGATATCTGGCCGCGCATGACATCAAGCTCGAGTTGCAGTTCATCGCCGCCGATAAGCCTGTGACCTCGCTTTCCGAAAGCATTGCCACGACTCCTTCAGCGTCGAACAAGCGTGAGCGCATCGGATGGATTGCAGGCGTTGCGCTAGCCATTGTTGCGGGAGTAGTCATCGGAGCTTTCTTTATCCATCGTTCCGCGCCGTTGCGCAGCATTCGCACCGTGATCAACCCTCCCGACAAGGCCACGATCAACCTGACGGGCGACTCGGCCGGGCCGCCGGTGCTTTCACCCGACGGAGCATCGATCGCTTTTACTGCAACCAGCGCAGACGGCAAGATCACAATTTGGGTGCGTTCGATGAATTCGCTCGACGCGCATTCTTTGGCGGGGACCGAGGGCGCTGTTTTTCCTTTCTGGTCTCCCGACAGCCGCGCGCTCGGTTTTTTCGCGGATGGGAAGTTGAAGACAGTCGAGATTGACAGTGGCTCCGTGCAAACCGTGACGGATGCGCCCTTTGGCCGCGGCGGCGCATGGGGGGCCGACGGGGCCATCGTATTTTCGCCTGGTACGACGGAGCCGCTGGTGCGCGCCACCATCACCGGCGGACCCGTTTCTCCTGTCACTCATATCGACACCGCCCAGCATACTTCTCATCGCTGGCCGTTTTTTATGCCTGACGGCAAGCACTTCGTGTATGTCGCCATAAACCACGATCCCTCCAAACAGGCGAATGACATGCTCTATTTCGCATCGCTCGACGGGCGCGAGAATCGTGCGCTCTTTCGTTCGCAAACCAATGCCGTGTACGCCGACGGATACCTGTTGTTTGCACGTAATGATCAGTTGATGGCGCAAGCCTTCGATCCTTCCAACGGAAACCTCAGCGGAGAACCACACATCGTTGCCAAGGGCGTGGCCAATGACAGTAGTACCTGGCACATGGATGCTTCTGCTTGCGATGGCATGCTGGTGTTTGGCTCCGGAGGAACCGGCGACTGGCAATTGTTGTGGCTGGATCGCAACACCAAGCAGATCACGACTATTGCCGACAAACTTCCCAACCTCATCTTCGCCCGCATTTCACCCCAGGGCGACCGCATTGCCATGCAGATCGACACGGGTGCGAATGATATCTGGGTGCTTGACGTAGCGCGTGGCATCCGCACGCGGCTCACCTTCGGCCCGATCGCAAACACGTACCCTGCCTGGTCTCCTGATGGCAAATGGATTGTCTACAACGCCGATCGCAACGGACACTCGAATATGATCCGCAAGCCCTCCGACGGGGCTGGCGCCGAGGAGGTCCTGCACACCGACGATCAAATCGTTAACGTCAATGATTGGTCGCGCGATGGCAAATACATCTTTTATCAACGTGGACCTAGTGGTAGTGAAGACATATGGGCGTTGCCTCTCGAAGGAGACCGCAAGCCATTCCTGGTTGTGCCCCGTTCGGCAAACTCTTTCAGTGTCTTCGCCAGTCTTTCCCCGGATGGCCGCTGGCTCTCCTACACATCAGACGAATCTGGCGCCCCGGAAGTCTATGTCGTAGGCTTTCACGGTGCGCAGGGCAAGTGGCAGGTCTCTGCCAACCCAGGCTACCAATCGAGCTGGAGCCGCGACGGTAAGGAACTTTATTACCTGGACATGAGCTTCAGCCTTTTCGCCGTTCCGGTGAAGGAAGCTGATGGGGCCCTGCAGTTCGGCGCACCGCAACAACTTATCGCCAACTGGTCCGCGCCGAATGTTTTCTACGAGGTTTCTCCCGATGGCAAAAAGATCATGGTCGACCGGATTTCGCAGCAGGTGAGCCAGTCGGTAACCGTGGTGACGAATTTTACGGCAGGGTTGAAGAAGTAGTTGTGAGTACCGAGTCGCGAGCTGAGTGTGCGCGTGGGCGAAAATTTTAATGCAGGCATTCAGGGCGTCATCCTGGGCGGAGCCGCTTTTCAGGCGTAGCGAAGAGCCTGCCCTGAGCAGGCGAAGCGCACCGAAGGGATCTCAGCGCAACTAACCCTCCGGGTCATACCATGAAACTTTATCTTTGCCTTGTCGCTTTTCTGCTGCTTACCAGCACCATGTCCGCACGAGACCGCTCCAACGCGCGCTCGATGACCATCACTCCCTACGGCATCGTGGCCACAAGCCATGTACAGGCGTCGCAGGCGGGGGCACAGATACTTGCACGTGGCGGCTCTGCCATCGATGCAGCCATTGCCGCGAACGCTGTTCTTGGAGTGACCGAACCGATGATGAACGGCATCGGCGGCGATCTGTTTGCCATCTACTGGGAAGCCAAAACCGGCAAGCTCTACGGCCTGAACGCCAGCGGGTGGGCCGTAGAGCTTGCCGGTTTTGGCTTCCCAGTAGATGGCAAAACCGGCAA
>JASIEN010000121.1 GCA_030045935.1 Candidatus Sulfotelmatobacter sp. | reverse complement strand
GGAAGAGGATGAGGCGGGTGCTGGGGACGTAGTGAACTGCATGCCGACCTAACGGAAGAGAGCAAGGCCGGCGGCCACACAGACAAGGATTGCGAATCCGGCCGTGAAGAGAGTTGCTTCTCGTTGCATCTGCGGCGTGACGGCGGGGAACACATCGATCGGGCCGAGTTCGATTCCTGTCTTTCGCATTCGGAACCAGTCGGACCACCCGACAGACTTGCCCTGAACAAGGCGCCAGATCGTGACCAATAGGCCCAGGCCCCAGAGAACCGCAAAGTCCAAAGCCATCAGGGCCCACAGGCCTTGTGCGATTGCGTGAAGGGACGATCTCCTAAGCGCTGAACCCAAAGCTTCGAGGGCGATATTTGCGCCGAAAAGGCATACAAGCGCTCCAAAGGCACGAGTGGAATTGCGCGTGAAGGCGTCAAAGAAGGCGCGTTGGTAATACCCGCGCTCTCTCGGAGCGAGAGCCGACAACACGATCGGATTTCTCATGATGAGGAATCCAAATACCGCCACTGGTAAGCCTATTAGCGCTGCGACAATTCCACCCACTCCCTGTTCCCCCTATGTCTATTTAGTCCTCGGCCGAGAAGCCTCTCCATCTCCTCCTCATCGATTACGGCAACACCTAATTCCTTCGCCTTATCCAGTTTTGATCCCGCATCTGCTCCCGCTACCACATAATCTGTCTTCTTACTAACCGAGCCGGTAACTTTTCCCCCGGCGTCTTCGATCAGTTTTTTCGCTTCGTCGCGGGTAAAGTGGGCGAGCGTGCCGGTCAGCACAAACGTTTTTCCGGCGAGTTTGGTGCCGCGCTGTTTTTTCTGGCCGGTGAGAGTGAGTCCCGCTTCGCGCAGACGCTCGACAAGTTTTCGATTTGCTGGGTTGGAGAAAAACTCTGCGATGCTTTCGGCGATGCGCGGGCCGACTTCGTTCACGTTCTGCAACTCTTCGACGCTGGCTTTTTCCAGGTCATCCATCGATCCGAAATGTTCGGCTAAGAATTGCGCTGTGCGCTCGCCGACCATCCGAATGCCAAGGCCGTAGATCACGCGCTCAAGCGGCAGCTTTCTTGAGTTGTCAATTTCATCGATGATGTTCTGCGCCGACTTCTCGGCGAAGCGTTCGAGACCGAGCAGGTCTTTCTTGCTGAGCGAATAGATATCGGCGACGTTTTTCACGAGTCCTTTCTCGGTCAGTTGCGTGACCAGTGCATCGCCCATGCCATCGATGTTCATCACGCCGCGCGATGCGAAGTGCAGAATCGTGCCCATAAGCTTGGCCGGGCAATTGGCGTTCACGCAGCGGTAGTCGACTTCCCCCTCTGTGCGGACAACTTTCGTGCCGCAGACCGGGCACTTGTCGGGCATGACGAATTCCCGCAGTTCCGGGGGACGCGGATGGTCCTTATCATCGATCACCTTCGCGATCTTTGGAATAACGTCCCCGCCGCGCTCGACCTGCACCCAATCGCCGATCTTCACGCCCAGGCGCTCGATTTCGTCCATATTGTGGAGCGTGGCGTTACGCACGGTCGTGCCGCCAATGAAAACGGGGGCCAGCATGGCGACGGGAGTGAGTTTGCCGGTGCGTCCTACCTGGACTCTGATGTCCTCCAATTTTGTAATTCCGGCGCGCGCAGCGTACTTATACGCAATCGCCCAGCGCGGGGCTTTGCCGGTAAAACCGAGCTCTTCCTGCAACGCGGTGTGGTCGACTTTTATGACGATACCGTCGATTTCATAGGGAAGCGAATCGCGCTTCGCCTCCCATTGCTGAATGAAGTCCCAGGCCTCGTCGATGCTGTCCACCAGCTTGCGATGCGGATTGACCTTGAATCCGGCGGCGGCGAGAGCATCTAACGTTTTCGAATGGCGGTCGCAAAATGTGCGGCCGTTCTTCAGCAGCATGTAGGAAAAATAATCGAGGCGGCGCTCAGCCGTGATGCGCGACTCCAACTGGCGCACGGTACCGGCGGTCGCATTGCGCGGATTCGCGAACGTCGAGAGCCCTTTGCTCTCGCGCTCTTCGTTCATTTTCTTGAAAGCGGCGAGCGGCATGAGCAGTTCACCGCGAACTTCAAAATCGGGGGAAATGCCGGCCTTTTTGAGCCTGTCGGGCGAAATCGATAGCGGGACGGAGCGCACGGTGCGCACGTTTAGCGTGACATCTTCTCCGATAGTGCCATCGCCGCGCGTGATGCCGCGCGCCAGCTTGGCATCTTCGTAGATCAGCGCCAGCGACATGCCATCCAGCTTGAGTTCGCAAACATAATCTACTTGCGAAAGGCCGCTGAGTTCGTGGACACGGCGGTCCCAGGCGCGCAGCTCTTCCTCGTTGTACGTGTTGTCGAGCGAGAGCATGGGTGAGGAGTGTGGAACTTTGACGAATCCCTCGCGCGGCTTGCCGCCAACGCGCTGGGTGGGGGAATCGGGCGTGATCAGTTCGGGATGCTCGGCCTCAAGATCTTTCAGCTGTTTCATGAGCTTGTCAAAATCGAGGTCGCTGATTTCGGGCTGATCGAGGATGAAATAGAGGTATTCGTGATGGCGGATTCTTTCGCGCAGAGAATCGATTCGTTTCTTGATGTCTCTGTCTTTATCTTTATCTTTGTCTAGGACGGGCATGGCAGAAAGATTATATGTCGCGATGGGCAACAGGCTGGACCGCTGAGGGGAAGCCTAGATTCAACTTGCGCACGGGCGCGCGGTATGCGACATTCGAGAACTTGCCGGAGCTATGCCTGGGGCAACAGAAGATAGCTGCGGAACAGATCGCATTCGACATATGGGAGAGGGAATCTCGCTGATGGCTATGCAAGGCGTTGCGGTTGAAAGCTCAGGTAAAATCCAATCTCCCAAGCCCATGCGGAAAGCGGCATTACTCTACAATCCTGACTCAGGCCGGCGCGGCGAGCGGCGGCAGAAGCAGTTGAATTCCGTTTTGGCGCTGTTGCAAGCCGCTAAGATCGAGACTGAGCTTTTTCTCGCTGAGTCTGCAGCATTGGCGGCCGAGAAAGCGCGGCAGGCGATCGCCGATGGCTGTGACACTGTTTTTGCCTGTGGCGGCGATGGGACGATTCACAATATCGCTCAGGTGCTCGTGAATACCCCCGTTGCGCTTGCCGTGCTCCCCATGGGAACTGCCAATGCTCTGGCGCACGATCTCGGATTACCACGGAACGTGGTCGCGGCCGCAAAGGCAGCCGTGCATGGAGTGCGACGGCGCATCGGTCTGGGACGAATTCAATACGACGATTTGGAAGGGAAACCCAGCTCGCGGGTTTTTGTCGTGGCGGCTGGCGCTGGAGTCGATGCACATCTTTTTTACAAGCTGTACAGCGCGCACAAGCAGCGGCTGGGAATGACGGCTTATTATGGGCAGGCGTGGAAGCTGTGGTTCAACCATCCGATGACGCGGTTTCGGATTGAATTTGCCGACACCGGTTCGGAGGAACGTCATCAAGCGGTAGTGACCGAGATGCTGGCAATACGCATCCGGAATTTTGGCGGAGTTCTGCGCGAACTGGCACCGGGCGCATCGCTTGACCGCAACGATATTCGATTGGTCTACTGCACGACGGCGAGCCGGACAGCATATTTGGCGTATGTGGCGGGGACGATGCTGGGGCGGCCGTGGAAAGTTCCGGGGATCGATCTGGCGTACAGCGAAAAAGTTGCCTTGGGGTATACGGTGGAGTCAACCGCTTCGGGCGCGGCGTCAGCAAGAGTTTATGTAGAGGCCGATGGCGAACTGCTCGGCCGCCTGCCGGCTGAAATCACAATGGTTCCGGATGCGTTGACGGTGATGGCGCCGCCTGTGAATTACAATCCCTAGACCCGCTTGGAACCCGTCACACATTTTTTGTTCGGCGCATGTATGGGGCGCGCCGGGCTCAACCGCAGGACTGCGCTCGCCACAGCTACGCTTACGCTCGCGGCGGAAGCGCCCGATCTCGACGTGTTGAGCCGGTTTGGCGGGCCGGCTTTCGGTTTTGCCCATCATCGAGGCTTTACTCATTCATTTCTGGGAGTGCCTATAGATGCGGCCGTCGTCCTTGGTTTCGTTTACCTCGTCTGGCGGTTGCGCGGGCGCAAAGTAAAAAATCCGAACCTGTCGCCGCGCTGGGGGTTGCTTTTTTCTTATGCTTGTCTCGCCGGCCTCAGTCACATTCTTCTCGATTACACGAACAACTATGGCGTGCGGCCGTTCTGGCCTTTTTCTGAGAAGTGGTATTCGTGGGACATCGTTTTCATTTTTGATCCAATATTGTTCGCGATGCTGCTGCTGGGTCTGATTGTCCCCGCGCTTTTCTCGCTGATTGACCGGGAAATTGGTGCGCGCTCGGCTACTCCCCGAGGAAGAGTTGCAGCGACACTTGCCCTGATCGGAGTTGTGGCATTGTGGATGGTGCGTGACCATGCGCACCGTAGCGCCGTGAACGCACTGACCGCGCGAACATATCAGGAGGCTGAACCGCTGCGCGCGTCTGCTTACCCTGCGATGACGAATCCGTTTCACTGGTACGGGGTGGTCGAGACTTCTGCATTCTTTGCGCTCGCGCAGGTGGATTCGCTGGGGCCGGAGGTCGATCCGGAGAATCGCCTGGAAATTCGCTACAAACCGCCAGAAACGCCGATCACGTTAGCGGCGAAGGAATCTTACCTGGGGCGCGTCTATCTGGACTGGGCGCAATATCCGATCACGGAAACGGAATCGGTGCCGGATGGATACATCGTGTACTTTACCGATCTGCGGTTCGTGCAATTGCCCCGTCTTCTCAGCCGCAGAGCGCAGCGCAGCCCGCTCAGCGCGGGCGTGAAACTCGACAGCAATCTGCACGTGGTTGGGGATGTTTATGGCCCGGAGGGTCATCAGATCTTCTATCCCGAGCCGGATTAGCAAGGTTCTCTAATTACCATCACGAGCCCTGCTCGTCCCGCCGCAACTTTCTGCTCTCGGCCAGCAGCGCCATGGAGTGCATCAGGTTTTGCAGGGTGACAATTCCCACCAGGCGCTCGTCTTCCACGACGGGTATGATGCTCAGGTTGCGCGATGTGAGCTTGCGAAAAGCCGACCCGAGCGACTCCTGCCGGGCCGATACCTCGAAAAGCTTGTTCATGACCGCCTGCACGTAACCGTTTCCTTCGGCGCGCAGCGCCTCGAGAATGCGCTGGCGCGAAATAACACCGACCATATCGCTGCCGCGCACGACGGGAAAATCATCCTGTAACGAGTGCACGGC
>JASIEN010000120.1 GCA_030045935.1 Candidatus Sulfotelmatobacter sp. | reverse complement strand
CCTGAGATTTCCAATTGGGTGTGGCCTTACTAGGCGCGGGAAGAAATGCCAGACGCCGCGAGTGCCGATATTCTTGCTCTAAATAGCGGGTCTTCTTCGCTCAAATTCGGGCTCTATAAGCGGGGCTCCAGCGATGAGGAACTGTTATTGCAAGGCAGCGCGCAAGGCATTGGCCGCGACAGCGGCACGATTGAGATTCGCACGGCAAGCGGCGAGCAACTGGTTGCGCAAGCCCATGTTCTGGAGTCACAGCAACACGCACTGGCAAAGCTAGCTGATGTTCTGAGTCAGCAGATGCGAATTGCGCCGGGGTGCGTGGGGCATAGGATCGTGCATGGAGGCCCGCACCTTAGGGAACATCAGCCGATAACGCCCGCAGTGATGGCCACGCTTGAAGCAGCCACATATTTTGCACCTCTGCACATTCCCCAGGAGCTGGCGCTGGTAAAGCAGGCGCAAGCGTCCTTTCCTGAGGCCTTGCACGTGGCGTGTTTTGACACAGCATTCCATCGCACATTACCCGAAGTCGCCGCTCACTTGCCATTGCCCAGGCGATATTTCGAACAGGGTGTGATTCGTTATGGGTTTCATGGGCTGTCTTACGAATCGCTGGTGCACCGCCTGGGAAACGAACTTCCGCGCAGAGCTGTTTTCGCACATCTGGGGAATGGTTGCAGCCTGGCGGCGGTGATGGATGGGAAATCGATTGATACTTCTATGGGACTCACTCCAACCGGAGGCGTACCGATGAGCACGCGCACTGGCGACATCGATCCGGGAGTGCTCCTTTGGGTTATGCGGGCTGAGAAACTGGGCATCGAAGGGCTCGACGATCTGGTGAATCGGCAGTCGGGACTGGCGGGGCTTTCCGGGGGAGAAACTGATATGCGAGCTCTGCTTGCGCGGGCGGCGAACAAAGACAATGCTGCCGAGCTGGCTGTCGCAGCCCTCTGTACTGCGGTTCGAAAATATATTGGGGCTTACACGACGTTACTGGGAGGGATCGATCTGCTGGTGTTTACCGGAGGGATCGGTGAACACAGCCAGGAGGTTCGCGAGCGAATCTGCCAAGGACTTGAGTTTATTGGAGTCGGGGGCGATTCCAAGAAAGTGAAAGTTATGGTTTCGGATGAAGAGGGACAAATTGCGAGGCATTGCCGGGCGCTGATGGCTCGCTCGGTTGCGAGTACGGGATCATGAGTCTGGAGTCCCAAGTCTCCTCCTTTTTTCATTGCCGCTCGTAACGCAAAAGCCAGCCTTGGGAACGTCCACTGTTACTTCCGGCCAATAACTGGCGTTATCTAATCTCACCTGCCGCAATCGGAAAAAATCTAAGCACAGCGTCTCTGGGGACTCAAAGATAACGAGTCAATCCAGTGCGCAGAGGGGGAATTTTCATGCGCTACAAATCAGTGCTATTGGCGTCGCTTTTGTTGGCGACGCTGGCCTACGCCAAAGACCCAAAGGCTTACATGGGTGGAAAGATATTACAGATGGAATCGGTGGCATGTGGCAGCGAGGAAAAAGATGCCAAGAGCAACCACAAAACGCAGGAGTTGCTCTGCCAGCAATACGTCGTGCAAGGCGAGCAGACGATCTACAAAGTTCGACCAACTGACGAGAAGCACCGCGTGCTGCTGCCGGTGGGCGAGCAGGCGCAATTCCGCATGCACAAAGACAGGATGATGATGATCGTGGAGGGTATGGACAACAAAGAGCGGGAATACATTGTCGTGTCGATGGCGGCGCGTACGGATGCCAGCTCGGCGGATGCCCATCCGGCCGTGAATCATTTGCAGTAGGCGTGCGCAGGACGCTTCGAGCCCGGAGCACCAAGCTCCGGGCTCTTGTTTTTCAGGGATCAAGACGAACGCCGCGAACTCAGAGGAATACAGAGTAAACAGCGCAAGCGTCACAAAAAAATTTCTCCAGCGGTGCTGAGGGTCCGCCTTTCCGGTAGGCATGCACGTCAGGTTGGTCGCCCTGCTTTCCGAAATGTCTGTTACCTTTTGTGCATGAAAACGGCGTTGTACGGAAGGATCGTCTTCGGCGCGTCGGCCGTGCTGTTCGGCATCATCGCACTGATGTGGCACGACGCTGACACCTGGCAAAACCTGCAACATATCTGGAGCCTGCCTTTTGGCGCCATCATCGGCGCGTGTCTGATGGCCGCTCAGATTGCAGGCGGGATTGGAATGCTGTATCTGCCGACTGCACGCCTGGCTGCGGTGGTACTTTGCATCGTCTATTTGTGCTTCTCGCTGGCCTGCGTCCCTGACATCATTGCCGCAGCGAACATCTACGACAAATACGGCGGGAGCTTCTTCATCTTCTTTTCCTTACTCTGCGGGGCAATTGCGCTGTACGCCGCGACTGAGGCGGATGCCACCAGGGCGCTATTGCTCGGCCGGCTGGCGCGCGTTGCACTCGGGGTCTGTGCCATTTCCTTTACATTGGGCCAGGCACTCCTCATGCGTGAAACAGCTCACCTGGTTCCGAAATGGATTCCGCCGAGCCAGATGTTTTTGGCGATCCTGACGACGGCCGCGTTTGGACTCGCCGCGGTTGCCATTCTCATCAATCGTCAGGCGCGGCTGGCGATGCGTCTGATGACGCTCATGCTGGCGCTGTTTGGAGTGCTGGTTTGGGTTCCACGCGTGATCGCGCACCCGGAGGCGCATTTCAACTGGTCCGAATGCGCCCTGACCTTCCTTGTTACAGGAGCTGCCGCGATGGTGGCCGAATTGAAATCTTTCTGACTTAAACGGTGTTTGCGTGCCGCTTTTTTGGGCGAAGGGCACTCGGCCGGTGAATGACTGTGATCCTGATTACAGCAATTGATGGTAGGACGCAGAGAGCGGACTGCTTCAATCGCCACACTCAGTCTTGAGAAAGTTCTTCAGCGGCCGGTAGCAACCGTGTTGAACATGGCATTCATCAGGTGGTCGCCCATGGCGGGCTTCCTATTTGCCGGTTCGGGGATCCCAAACCGGACTACCTTTTGCGTCGCGGAACGTCCAGGTGTCTGTCCCCTTGACGATTTCGCGAGCAAGGATTATTTCGGATTCCTCGCCCTTCACCTTGGAGCCGGTAAAGGAAATCTGTTCGCCCTTCGCGAAAGTGATTCCCATCTCTTCCTCAAACGGCTTGGGACAAACATAGACGACGAGCGTTTCACTTTCATCTTTAAGGACGAGTTGGATGAAGTCCTTACGCGTCCCAAAATCCAAAACCTTCACATCGTCCACGACTCCCTTGGCTTTACTCTCGGTCTGGAGATCGTACTTGGGTGAGGCGGAACTTTTGGCAGGTGCTTTCTGGGTGAAGGCGGCAAACGGGCAACAGAGCAGAAACAGGATAGCTGACGGCAGAAAACGCTTTCTAATACGTCGTGCGGATGACATGGGCACTCCCCGAGGATTACCCGAGAACCCTCCGTGGAGGCGAGATGCCTGAAGCACCGTTTAGCGTTCTCAGGATTCCTTGCTCGCTACGTTAGGATAAAGCCATGCGCCGCGTGCTCAAGGAAGACACCAGAATCCTACACCCAATTAACGCCCGACGATTGGGAAAAAGGGGGCACTGGTACTCTCACTGCCGAGATTAGCCCTTTGGATATCTGGACTGGTGGCGGCGAACGGGTCTGTTCATACTCTGACTATCAGAGGTTCGGCGAATATATGGTCGCAAGGTCCTACGAATGTGATGAAGACAGGCACCCGAAGACAGAGGCAAGAATGGTCGAGTTGGCCACTGACCCCGTAGAAGACCCGGAAATATTTGTGCCGCCGGAAAGGGCGAAAGAATCGGTAAACTGCCTCGGCCCAATTAAGCCGCCCACGGTGGTTCACCACGAGGACCCGAAGATACCGCGATCTTTCCGTAAGGCAAAAACAAACATAGTCGTCGCGATGAGCGTTGTCGTTGGTACCGACGGAAAGCCGCACGACTTAAGGGTAACCTCAGCCCCGAATCGTGATTACGACCAAGCGGCCCTAGCGGCAATGCAGCATTGGAGATTCAAGCCCGCTACTTGCGATGGAGAACCAATGGAAAACGAGATTGCCGTAGAAAGCTGGTTCCACCGCTTCTAGCCCTCACATGAAGAGTCGTGTTCACCCGGCAGATTTGTTCCTCAGGACGATTGTCGTAATATCGCGATAGCACTCATCGTCCCTGACCGGGGGTTTTGAATGAAATAGCCCCTCTGCATCTGCTGAGAAGAAAACCATGCGGCACTTTCGAGTTTGCCGTTGGAGATCTCATGTATCACGCTATCAGTCGATCAAAACCTTGCTCCGGAATTCAATACCGAGCTTCTCGAATTACCTGTGTAACTTGTTCATAGAATATCTCCTCATTACCTTAATGCTGGATCACTGTGCAAACTCTTCTGTTTTGCAAAAACGAGAAGTCAACCAACGTGTTGACCCAGATCGTCCAGAAACTGGACGTTGGTGTCAAGCACGAAACTGAAGTGTCTTCAGCAATCAGAAGTCTGACGGCCGAATCCTTCGATTTC
>JASIEN010000119.1 GCA_030045935.1 Candidatus Sulfotelmatobacter sp. | reverse complement strand
ATTCGCAGTCACGTCAGTCGTGGCGTTAATGCGATGCTTACGACTCATATAGAGCTACCGTTATAGAGCCACCGTTTCAGCTGGAAGAATGCCCGCCGATAGCTGCCGTGAGGGAGTTCATCGCTGATCGCCCGCAGTAATCATTTTGAAAATGGTCTCATGATGGGAATTACCAGAATGGAATTTTCCACACGTTTCGCGGCAAGCATGTGATCGTTATCACAAGGTTGGCCAGTGTCAGACCAGTAGTGTCTGTGCCTAGCATGAACAAAATAAATCTTTTATGCGTCGCAGAGAGGTTGTGATGGCAAAAGCACGTGCATCCGTGATAGTAGTTGCGATTTGCACTATCGCGTCAGCCCAGATCCCGGGGCAAGTAAATGCCACGGAGTCCGCGACTAAGGGGCAAGGTGTGCCTTTTGTAGTTAGATTCAGTGGTACTTTGTTGCATCTGGATGGAAGCCCGTTTTCGAGCCCGGAGGGCGTGACATTCGCTGTCTACGAAAATCAGACGGGAGGCGCGGCCCTCTGGGATGAGACGCAAACTGTCGTCCCCGACAGGGCAGGACATTTCACAGTGTTACTGGGAACTGCGAGCGCCGAGGGACTGCCGGTGCAGATGTTCTCTTCGGCTGCAGCACGCTGGCTTGGCCTCACTCCCGACGATGGGGTTGAGCGACCCAGGGTTCCATTCGTTAGCGTTCCCTACGCGTTGAAGGCTGCCGCTGCGGATACCTTAAACGGAATGACTGCGCAAGACTTCGTTTCTCAGCAGCAACTAAACTCTTTGCTAAGTCCTTCTTCGATGGCTCTCTCTCGGGAATGTCCCGTCCGACTTGTGGACTGTGTTCTGGACGCTTCCCCACCGTCACCCATCTCCGCTTCAACTTTTGAGGCAACATCACCACTTGGGCCATCCTTCATTTCCGATGCTTTGAGCGGGCCTCCATTCAAGCTATCGTCTCGCGAGTTGGTAGCCAACCTGAACGCAGAACTTTTGCATGTAGTTATAACGTACGTTGTTGACTAACATACGCGATCGTTGCTCCTCCCATTCTTCCCCTCCCCCCAGGCCATGCTTCCTGTCTGAGTGGCAAAAACGGATAGTAGCCACCCGGCGATGTGCCACCCAACAAGCAGATACAGGCCCAGCACAAGACTATTACTTACTTGTGACCTCTGAGTTAGTAGCTCCTCTACTCTACTCTTCATGATTACCACGACACCTGGAGAAGCTGCCGACACATCAAAGCAGTGCCGGCCAACTGGGGCTGCGCAAGAACGTTTCTGTCATCAACTCGGTTGTCCATATCCCAAGTGTCGGGACTGCGTATCGTTGGCCGTGAATCATCAAAGCGGTCTGGCGATTTCCGAGTGTTCGCCAGCACCCGCCTTGCGTTAGATCTGACGCACGAGTGCCACTGTCCATCTGCGGCTTATGTAAGTACAACCGGCGTTCTCCGTAGTCTGAGTCGTGCTACCTCTTTTGATCGGCATCCGAGCTACTTAGCCACCAACGAGCCTGACATCTTCAGTTAGTGTGCAAATGTCCTGATTGAGTCCCGTTACGGGACTGGCGATACCTCTGTGCCTGGACGTAGGGCCATTCGTTCCTCATTGATTTGCGCCTCACAAATCTAGATTAGGCGGAAAGACTTGCCTAGCGAAGTCGGATTTGTTTCGAGGAGAAGAATCAATGAGAGCTGTCCACACCGTTTCCATGTATATGACCCAGCGCCGGTGGTGCTCGATAGCGCCGATAATACTGCTGTTTGTCTTCATGTCGGGATGTTCGTCCGATTTAGCCTTGATGTCGTCTCTTGTATCAGGCTCGGGCCCAACTTCATCCAACGACCCTCCGCCTAATGTTCAATTGACACTCTCATCCCTGTCGCCAAGCCAGCTATCTCTCCCACTTAGTGGGGATCTTCCCCTCACGGCAGAAGGCACGGGCTTCACGGCGCAATCGGAATTGGTGTTCAACGGGACGCAGTTGATTACTGTACTGAGCAAGGCCGGACAGTTATCAGCGACATTACCCACAGCGCTCATCACCCGGCCGGGGTCATACCCCGTTTACGTTTGGAAGTTGGCTAACCATAGCGAACGCTCGAACTCGATCTCAGTCACCGTCGCAGCCGCGCCGCCAAGTTTCACGGTGACAGTGTCCCCAGCTAGCCTCAGCATCAACCAATGGGCCGGTGGACAAGCCACTATTGCCGTCGCACCTCAAAATGGGTTCTCTGGGAATGTGACATTCTCCGTTTCAGGAGTGCCTGCACCGCTTATTGCGTCCTTCACAGCTCAAACAGAGAACGCCTCCATCTTGAGCATTCAAGCGACGGACGACCTTCAACCTGGCGTTGCTACGGTAACGATCACAGGAACCTCAGGAAGTATCAGTGCGAGTACGACCCTGTCGCTGTCATTGGTGGAATTGCCGGTGGTTCGAGACGAGAACGGTTACTGCAGCACGAATGGCAGTTGGACCGGACTTGCTGTCGATGGCAACTCTAATTTGCCCCAGACCTGTGTTTATACAGACTTAATTGCTACTCCCAGTCCCGGTGATGTCATTCCACTCTCGGCAGGGGGCAACCTGCAGGACGCCCTAAACGCCGCTAATTGTGGGGATACGATCACGCTTGAGGCGGGCGCTTCATTTTCGCTAAATGCAGCCCCCTTGACCTCTAAAGGCTGCGATGATCAGCACTGGATTACAGTTAGAACCAGCGCACCAGACTCCTCGCTCCCTCCTGAGCATGCACGCATAAATCCTAGCTATGCGGGTGTTCTGAGCCTTCCTTCAAGACCCCCTTTCAGCGGAGGAGTTGCAAATGTGATGGCGCAGATTCTGGAAACAGGACCCGCCGAACCGCTAATTCTCGGAGATCATTTTCGTTTAATCGGTGTTGAGATCACAAGGCTTTCAAACGGGAAACCTTATGACGAGCTTGTGCACACGCAGACGAGCCATGTCATCCTTGATCGGTGCTGGATACATGGGGACGATCTGGATGACACCGCGCACCTCGTGCAAATTGGGCCGGGGTCTGACCATATTGCGGTGATTGACTCGTATTTGAACGACGCCCATTGTGCTACCACGGGGGCTTGCATCGACTCTCAAGCTGTTGGCGGACACGACGGGGGGACCACGATAAAAATAGTCAACAATTTCTTGGAGGCCGCTGGGGAGAACATTCTCTTCGGGGGCGGACCGGCAACCACGATAACTACGGATATCGAAATAAGATTAAACCATTTCTACAAGCCCATGAGTTGGAATCCTTTAGACCCAACCTTCATCGGCAAGAAATTCATTGTCAAGAATAATCTGGAATTCAAGGAAGGCCAGCGAGTGTTAGTCGAAGGCAACTTGCTCCAGAATACATGGGGGGGGTACAGCCAGACTGGCGTCAACATTTTGGTCGGTCCAAAGAATCAGGAAGAAAAGAATGGCGCCAACGGGTGCCCAATCTGCCTCATTGCTGACATGACGATCCGATACGACTATGTGCAACACGGCTCTGGCGTAATAGACGTCGGCGACGGCCCGAACCACAACGGAGCCTGGGCGGGCCCGGCTTACGACTACAGTATTCATGACTTGATTGGTGATGGCATGCAATACTCTGAATGCTACGAATGCGGAAACTTTCTGACCTTAGTGGGAAGCGGTTACAAGCCAAACAATCCTCCGCCATCGACATCGATATTGCACAATGTTTCTCTTAATCACTTGACAGTGGTTAATGTTGGATTTCTCGCCAGCAACAAGGAAGCGACTGGATTCATGCGAATGAGTGGTCCTCCGGCCAACAACCCTACGAACACTCCACAGATCACGAACCTATCCTGGACCAACTCAATCATCGATGCTGGTGACAGTGGCGCATATCCGACGGGGGGCGGGAAGGAAGACAACTGTTCGGTCGGCGAGTCGACCGTGGCAGGCAGAATCGCCGCCTGCTGGGAAGGCAGTAGCTCCTTCACAAGCAACTTGCTCGTTACTGATTATGCTGCTTCGAATCTGGGCTTTCCGCAAGGTAACGAAATCTCAACAACCTGGAGCGATGTTGACTTCATTGATTTCAACGGAGGGGATGGCGGCAACTATCAGCTTTCTCCGACCAGCCCGTATAAAGGGACGGCAACGGATGGCACTGATCCCGGCGCGGATGTAACTGCGGTCATGGCACCCATGTGGTTTGTTGAGTGATCGAGACAGCCAAAAAACTTAGTCTGAGGTGCATATGAAGATTTCCCCACTGTTTATATTGACGATGGTCTTGGTCAGAACAATACCCGCCCAAACTGAGTTTGTCGCGCCCGTTCCCCCGGTGAAAGGGCCAGCTTACGATGTGAGTATCGGCTATGACTATTTGTCGATGCGAATGCCGCCGGCTGGCCGTGCTTCCTTTGCTGGCGTGACCGGGAGCGGTTTAGTCCAGTTCAATTCCCGGTTGGCGGGGACAATCGAGTTGGGTTATGCCCACGATTCCGATGTTCTCGGAACAGGGCAGAACGGGCACTTTCTGAGCCTTCTCGGGGGTCCAGTGTTCTATTTACGCAACTACAAGAAGTTTCGGATGTTTGCTCACGGGATGCTGGGAGCCGGGTTAGTCGACGGTGCTGTTCCGACTGATAGTGGCTTCCTGCATGGATGGGTTTCTCGTCCGTGCTACGCAGTAGGTGGAGGTGTCGAAAAGCTCTTGAAGGGACCCTTCTCGATTCGTGTCCACGGCGACTATCTCCATACTGCATTCGCAAATTCATCTGGCGCAATCGAGCCGCAAAACAACTTTCGCCTCGTCGTGAACTTCGTCGTGCAGCTGACGGGACATGGCCTGGAAAGTGCGCGGTAAGCGTGTGGTTGCAGCGTCGCGGGCTGTGGATGATTCGGCCCGAATAAACGCCAGACCAATCTTCACGCACCGAAAGGCGGGCAGGAGGCGAACTGGCAATGGCTTTACGGTAAACCGCCTTCGGCTAGATCGGCGATCCGTTACGGCTGTGGATCCCTGCCAGCTCGGCGCGGCGCGAATGGAAAAGGGTGGCCGAATCCAACTGAGTTGTAGAGAATTGGAGGAACAATTATGCGTATTTCGTTGAGTGAAGCAATTGAGAGAGGCAACATGCTTGGAGCTGGCGGTGACGCTCTGATTGCCGCCCTAAAAGGCCTAGGTGCGCTGCCCGCCGATTTGGACAGCTTTGATCGATTCTTCGAGCCCGATCTTCCGGGATCATGGACCAACACATATGCCTATCCAGAAGAGGCATTGGAAAGGCGTCGCCCATGGCTGAATGAGACGCTGCTTTGTCCATGGTGCGCGAAGCAACTGAGTGGAGCGGAGATAGTTTCTCATCCCGCGGAGTGCCCTGCGGATGAGGTTGAGATCGAAGATGAGTGTGAATGGCTGGCCCAGATGGAGGCAGAACCGGAGACACGAAGTAAGAGCTTGGCCGTGTACTTCCCCAATGCCATGGAGCGCCGCGCCGTACTGGATGCGGCTCAAAGAATTCAGATGAGCCCCAGCGCTTTTATCGCTGCCGCGCTGCGGCTTGTGCTGGAATTCAGGATTCGTCTGACGTGCGACGTAATCCAATAACGGCAGCCGCAGAGTCTGCGGCCTTCGATCTGAAACATGCCATTCTGGAATTCCGTTGCTCGGATCTTGCCTTGGTAGCACTTGAACAAGCCGCCGTTTCTATGGAGTTAGCATCTGCTGTGTTGGGCCTTATTTATTCCTTGGGGCCGTGGTCTAGAGAAAGTTCACGAGCGTAAAACGACGTTTCCGGTCGACCCAACTGAAGTTATGCGGAGAAGGTGGCAGCACCTAAAAGAGGCATGCAGCGCAAAACCTGGCTTCGCAATACGCACCTTTGGCGAAACGATTACTTACGTTAGAACAGGCTCCCGCGCGGGAGGTATAGCGATACAAGTCTGTCAAGTTCTGACTCCGGATCGCCTGATACGACAATTCCTTTCGGATCAGAAAATTGAATAGCGTTGGATAAGCCGGCTCGCATCTCCAGTAGGACGGCTATTCCCTCCGGACTGGAATTCACGTCGCGTTCAATACCGTCGAAGATTGACCGAAGCACTTCGACATCGGCATCGTCATCAAAAGCTGACAATCGTTGTAGGTTTCGAATGAACTGCGCTTTAGCGAATGAAAACCCGTCGCTTGTTCTCTCAAGCAAGACAATGCCGACATTAATTTCCCCGGTCAAATCGGGAGCGTAGCGGGCGATTAAGAATTCCATGTTGCGCGAATGAGCCATAAGAGCATTGCCCGACGACGCTCGACATTGTACGAGACCCCTCCCCACCGCGAAAGATGGAAATTATGTCAGCCCCGGAAAGGGACCTTTCCCAGATTGGCTACTCCTGAATTTTTTCCACAGGCATCTGTGACGGCTGACGATGCTCGCGCCTGCTGTTCGTGTGAGACTCCTAGCCATGGTTTCCCGGACCCTCCCTTCGAGCAAACAAGGGGGGAGTTTTGTCACTGACGGCAGTGCAGCACATTCGTCGAATGCGCGGTGGATCACAGTCTCACCTGATGCGCTGCGACGATCAACGCTTTTACGTGGTGAAGTTTCTTAACAATCCTCAACATCGACGCGTACTCTCAAACGAGTTCGTGGGCACTCGACTTGCTCAGCTTCTGGGCCTCCCAGTTCCAGAACCCGCGATCATCAAGGTCGATGAATGGCTCATCGAACACACCCCAGAGTTGCATATTCAGATGGCGCATACGACGATTCGCTGCCAAAGCGGCCTACAGTTTGGGTCACGATACGCCGTTGATCCGCTACAAGGGCAGGTGTTTGATTATCTTCCCGCCGAGTGCCTTACCGGAAGAGTGCGGAACCTGGACGATTTCGCTGGCATACTGGCGTTTGACAAATGGACAGGAAATGCGGATGGAAGGCAGGCCGCCTTTTGGAGACGTACAACCGAGCGGAAATACATGGCGTGTTTCATCGATCACGGACATTGCTTTAACGCGGGCGAGTGGTCGTTTCCTGATGACCCGGTTCGCGGCGTATATCGAGGCAACGAGGTCTACGCGGGGGTGGTTGGGTGGAGGTCGTTTCAACCCTGGTTGTGCCGTATTGAAAATGTAGGCCTGGACGCCATGCTGGAAATTGTGAATGCGATGCCTCCTGAATGGTACGGTCGCGACCGGAGTGCGATACTGGAACTGCTCAAGACCCTGCGCGAGCGCCACAGAAAGGTGATGGACCTTATCGAGGCGTTCCGGCTGAGCGAGCGCCAGCCATTTCCTCGATGGTGTCAGGCGGGCGAATGTAGGCCCTCTCAGGCGGCCAGTGTAGGCTAGCCCCGAATGTCGAGCACGTCAGTTTCGTTTCGGGCATACCGATCCGCGAACGGTTCATCTTTGGCACATACTGTGTGCCCATGACCGCCTCGTGCGATTGCTCTCCCCTACAAACAAAGGCATATCTTGATCTCGCGGTGCGGGATGCTTTGGTACCTGGTGTGCATTGTTCGCCAAACGTGGCGCACAAGAGCGAATCCCAGTAGACCCTGTGAACGGAGAATACGGTCGAAAAGACCTACCACTCAGCTAAAACTAGCAAGGCTACTAAAACCACTGACACGGATCACAAACGTCCAACGGCTGAGGCGCTGTCAGAGAAACGATTAGGTAGACGACACAGTCATGTATCTGTTCTGTTTTTGTGGCTCCGAAACGCCACATCGACACAGGCGAAAGAGCCGATTATGGAGTATAGTCGGTCACCCGTTTGTCACGGGACCATCCTGGTCAGCCAAGCCTATACAACCGGAAAGCGGGTAAATAACCTTAATCTGTCCTTTGAGCAAAAGATTCGAGGTGTTCTGGACTCCTAGGTGGACAAAATGGCTGATCGAGCTTTCATTCGGCTTCGAAGGAAAGAAACCTTACAGAACGCCATTAAGTCACGTAGCATCCGAGAGTTCTACAAAGTAGTTAAGAAGCTGTGGCAGAATCGAAAATGAATAAAAGCGGCCCGCGCTATACGCAATGGTGTCTACGAGGCGCTCAAGGATTTGGGTCTGGTGCGACGCGACGCGGCAGCGGTGGCTCGAGGACGTCTTCGCGAACGTGCAGCCCCTCAACGCGCATCAAGATCCGCGGCGGACGGCAGCTAAGAACGCTTGAGGTAACGGCGAGAGCCGGTTAACGTTTCAATTGGACCCGCAAAGGACTGTAATCGGTCCAGACCATTTCTCTTGCTTGGAAGTCTCCAGATTCTCGGTGCCTGATTTGCAAGACCTGACAAGGCACTTGCTGGTGCTGCTGCGACCCCTGATAATCGCCTCAGGGCTTTGGTTCTATGAACTCGATCAGGGAGAGCGGTTTGTCGCGAGGCTGGCGGATTACCGTGCGGCTCGACGCGCAGCGCGCAGAAGTTCACCGAAATGTCTGCCAGAAGACAGGTCTGGACGCCAGCCATGCAGTCCGTAAGGCCCTAGATGGGTGGGCTGCCCCTCCTCCGACCCAACGAACTGTATCTCCGCATTCTCAAGCTCCCGTGCCTCCAGAGACAGCGGAGCATGTAGCGGCGATAAGGCCGCCTAACTCTTCTGCAGCAGCCACTTCTCTGCCTCAGGTGACCGCGCCGGCAACACTTCCCGCTCCAAAGCCTCTCATCACTCACAGCATGTCTGCAACACTATTCTCGAAATCGGCAGAATTACTTTCACAGTATCGCGCTTTCGGTGCTCAAATCTGGCCGGAACGACGGCGACTGTTCCAGCGTCTTTTGGCCGCCGCGAGCGTTGCACAAGAGTGCCGGGAGAATCCCAAAGACGCCGAACTATATGGCGATCTCCTCCAGCTCGCCGGGAAATACAACGTGCAGAACTGATGCAAAAAACTAGCCGTCAGACGCGTTCTAAGTACCCCGAAGGCTTGGACACAGCAGACCGCGAGATGCGCGTCCGTCGAGAAGGCTCATCTAATGACCTGAAAGTCATTCATCGTATTCCTCTCAAGGAGTTAGCGGGATGAAGGTCTATTTTGAAAGCCTCTCCAGCCACCGAAAACTGCGCTAATCGTGCGAATTTGATCTGTCAATGGTGATACAAGAACTCCCAGCGAAACTAACAACTTCGTTTCCTGCCAAAATCGGCTTTGAACGTTGTCAGACGGTGAAGAAGTAGTGCTGCGGCACACCACGCTGACCACCACCGA
>JASIEN010000118.1 GCA_030045935.1 Candidatus Sulfotelmatobacter sp. | reverse complement strand
GCAACTTCACCTACAAGATCATTGAGAAGTTGGAAAACGGCTCGGTCGACGTGGGTGTTATCAGCCTGCCGGTGCAGTCAGCCAGCCTGAAGGTGCAGGCGATTCATCGCGACCGCCTGATGCTCATGGTTGATCCGGCAAATCCGCTCGCAAAAATGAAATCAGCGCAGGTGAGTGATTTGGTGAAGTATCCTCTGCTTCTGCCGAAGACTGGTCACACGCGGCGCATTCTAGACAAGCTCTTCCGTGAATACAACGATGAACTCAAGGTTCGAATGGAATTGCCGAGTCTGGGGATGATCAAGAGTTTCGTCGCCGCCGGGCTTGGCGTTTCGCTTATCAGCGCATCGTTCGCGCGCGACGAAGTGGAATCTGGAAAAGTGAAGTTGATTGAGCTCCAGGGAGCCGAGTTGTGGCGTGAGCTAGGCCTCGCCTACCGCCGCGATCGCACGCTCTCAGTGGCGACCAAGGCCTTTCTCGGCGTGGTGCGCCAGCTCTCTGACCATCTCAAGAAAACGGAAGCGTCAGCCCACTCGTAGCCTTTACGCGTCAGCCTCCGGAGCATCGCTTGCCCCCATTATGATGTGCAGCCCGCATTCATTCTTTGACGATCCCGCCCACCGGCCGGCGCGCGGGTCTTCTCCCGGCCGCACGGCTCGCGTGCAGTGCGTGCAACCAATGCTTGGAAAGTTGCGATCGTGCAGATCGTTGTAGGGCACATCGTGCTCGCGAATGTATTGCCAGACCTGTTTTGAATTCCAATCTGCGATGGGATTGATCTTAACCAGGCTGAATTGTCCATCCCATTCGATCTTGCGCGCTCCTGCGCGCGCCACAGTCTGATCTCGCCTGATGCTCGTAATCCAGGCACGTAGCTCCCCGAGCTTGCGCCGCAGCGGTTCCACTTTGCGAAGATTGCAGCATTGATCAGGGTTGTGTTCCCACAATCGCGGACCGTACTCGCGGTCCTGTTCCTCCGGCGAGTTCAAGGGAAACACTCGCTCGATCGTGATGCCGTACTTCTGCTCCACAAGATCCATCAGGTTGTAGGTTTCGGGAAACAAGAATTCGGTGTCCAGCGTGAAGACACGAAATCTGCGCCGCAATCGCGACGCGGTATCAATCACCACCATCCCTTCAGCGCCAAAGGCAGATGCGATCGCCACCGAGTCACCAAATGTATCGAACGTCCACGCAAGCACCTCTTCTGGACGCCAGCTCTCAGCTTGAAGTTGCTCAATCTCTTCTTTCATAATCGAGGCTCTACACTGTCCGCTAATTCGTTTGCAAAAAACCGGTTTTCTGCTGCCCAAGCTTCCGGAGCAGTAAAGTTTGGTGTTCCCTGTGCAAGACAGCGATTGCCCAGGCGCACAACATCTCCAACAATCAGTAGCGCCGGTGAAGCAAGGTTTGGACTCTGATCAAGACTTGCGACCGTCGCGATATGCGTCCTTTGCCCTGCAGTTGTGGCCTGCGAGACAATGGCGCACGGAGTCCCCGGATCAAATCCCGCGGCTACCAGTCTTGCTCCCGTTTTCGCGTAATCCTTCCCGGGCATGTAGAGGACAAGCGTGGCGCGCGCTGCCGCAATCTGTTTCCAGTCAGCGTCATCGTTTTCTTCGGCCCGACGTCCTGCTGTCAGCACAAGTGTGGAAGACAAGCGACGGTGCGTAAGTGGTATTCCTGCGGCAGCAGCGGCGCCGAAAGCCGAGGTCACACCTGGCACAATCTCGTACTCAACATTGGCGCGGCGCAAGGCTTCGATTTCTTCGCCGGCGCGACCAAAGATCAGCGGGTCTCCACTCTTCAGTCGCACGACCTGCCGCCCCGAAATGGCCCACCCGATCATCAGAAAATTGATCTCCTCCTGCTGGATGGTCTTGCTGCCACAGCGCTTCCCGACATTCTGAATTTGGGCAGACGGCGAAATAATTTTCAGGATTGCGGGCGACACCAGGTCATCGTGTAAAACCACTTCGGCTGACCGCAGCAGTCGCATAGCTTTGACGGTCAACAACTCGGGATCACCCGGTCCCGCCCCCACCAGGTACACTTTGCCGCTCATACCCCGACCCTCCGATCGTCTTCGCTCTTTGTAGAAATTTCAGTTACAGAGTTCTCCGGGACATCGTTCGTCAGCGATTGCTCGGCCAATGCCGCGTCCAGTGCCTCCCGGCTGGCCAGCGAATGCAATAAATCCTGCTTTTTCCCCAGACCGAGATTGCTTGCCAGCACCAGCCTTCGCGTTTCACCCAGCTCAGCAACCCAATGGGCGTAACCAGGGCCGAACTGCCGCTCCAGTTGTTCTCTGATTTTTTTCGCCAGCGACGGGCTCTGTCCGCTGGTCGAAATGGCTATCTGAAGGTCGCCGCGGCGAACCAGCGCCGGATAATAAAAATCGCAATGCGGAGGATCATCCACCACATTGCACAGGACTCCACGCCGCTGCGCTTCGCGATAAATCGATTCGTTGAGCGCGCGCGACGACATGGCCACAACTGCCAGCAACATTCCTTCGAGATCTTCGTTAACGAAGCTGCGCAGTTCGAGGTTGATTCTTCCCATCCTTGCCCACTCGTGCACGGTCTCCGTCACTTCCAGCGCAACCACTCGAATGCTCGCACCTGTTTCCATGAGGCTGGCGATTTTCGATTCGCCGACCTTGCCGGCTCCGATCACAAGACAACGCCGGCCCTCAAGCTTCATGAAAATTGGAAAAAGGCTGCTCATCG
>JASIEN010000117.1 GCA_030045935.1 Candidatus Sulfotelmatobacter sp. | reverse complement strand
CACCGACGTGAATGCGGTGTATCAGATGAAGGTGACGAAACGAATCGGCGTCGATGTCTTCGGGGGCATTGGAGTGGCCAGCAATCGCTTCACCCTGCTCTCTTCCTGCGGCATACCCGGTTGCATCAATTTCACCAGCAGTAACCACTTCATGGAAGATCTGGGCTTCGGCGTGCGTTATCGCTTCTGGCGGCATTTCTTCGTGCGGCCGGAGGTCCACTACTACCACATTCAAGATAATCGGGAATTCAATTCCGATAGCGTCTTCCGTGGCGCGGTATCGATCGGATACGCGTGGGGTGGCACGCCCGCGGCGGCGCCATCTCCGGCTGCAGGTCCAAATCCTGCTCCTCAATAAAAATGGCAGCGTGCACTGACGCTGCCTGTTGTCATTCTTGAGAAATGTGCCTGCGTAGCGCAGCTACGGCTCGCGTTCGCAGATCTCAGCTTCCTTGATTGCCTCGTCAATGTGATGGATCGCGGCGTCGCGATGGCCGTGGAATTCGCCTTCGGCATGCGCCATGTGCTCACGCGCGCTGCGCAGAGCTTCGATCGCCTCATGCACGCGCGGATGAGGCGGCATGGGCGATGCCGCTGGGGTCGCCGGTGCAGCAACGACTGGCGTCGCAGCGGTCTTTGGGCCAGAGGCCGCCACGGGGAAGGCTATGGCAAGCATCAGCATGGCCACGATTAGTAGAGTCAAATACCCGATTTGCTTCATACGCTCCTCCTCGTCCGATTTGCGGCGCGGACGCCGCCGATAAAGTCCTCGCAACGGGACCCCCTTTGCGAATTGAGGAACCTCGCGACTCCGCACAGTATAGCTGCACTTCCGAGAAATTCCCCTGTGCATAAGTTGACTTCTGAGGTGCCACGTGCGCGAAGTTTCAGAATGGGTCGCAATTAAAACGGCCTAACGGTACGGCTGCGGCTCCGCCAATAGAGGAACAGAGCAATCAGGATGAAGGCGGCAGCGGCGGTCAGGTTGAGACGCTTCAGCAAGGTCATGAGCCGGCCCCATTGGCTGCCAAAGCAGTAACCGGCCAGCGAGATGACCGTAACCCACAGAGCGGCACCGACCAAATTGAAGGCGGCAAACTTCTTCCAGGGCATACGCAGGATTCCGGCCATGGGTCCGGCGATGATCCGCAGAGCGAAAACGAATCGGGCGAACAGAACCGTGGCCGCACCATACCTTTGAAAAAAGCGCTCTCCCTGCGCAACGCGGGCCTCGCCAATGATTAAGCTGTGGCCATAGCGGTCCAGCAGCGGCCGTCCACAATAAACCCCCAGTGCATAGCCCAGGTTGTCGCCGACAGTGGCGGCAAGTGTGGCAATGACAATAATCCAGCCAAGCTGGAGTGTTCTTTCGGAGTAAGCAAGAAAGCTTGCCAGCAGCAGAACGGTCTCTCCGGGCAGAGGCAGCCCGGCATTCTCGAACAGAAGAGCGCCGGCAACCGCCCAATAGCCGTAATGCACCAGGAGGAGGCGCAAAACCTCCAGGATGTTGTGGAATATCATCGCAGGAGCAACCATTATGATAGCCGGGAAGAGGAAGAAGTCAGAAAAGCAGGTTCCTCACCGTCAATTCGTTACGGTTCGGAATGACATCCAATCTGGCACGCTGCCGAAATAGAACCCCACAAGTCATCACCGGAAGCTAGGCCTCTTAAGCAGCTCCCGCGTCGACACACCGACGAGCCGTGCTATGCTCGTTTTTAAGTGCGTTCCGATGCGGATTCTTACCCGCTATATTCTCCGCGAAGTAACCTCGCACGCGGTCATCGGCGCCGCCATCTTCACTTTTGTGCTCTTTACGCGCGATCTGGGACGCATTCTTGAACTGGTCGTGCGCGCCAGCGCCCCGCTGCCCAGCGTCGCGGAAATATTCTTCTATACCGTACCACTTGCTCTGACTTATACGATTCCGATGAGCGTGCTGGTGGGCATTCTGATTGGCTTGAGCCGCCTCGCCGCGGACAGCGAGATCACCGCGATGCGGGCCGGTGGCATGGGTGTGTGGAATTTTGGGCGCGTGCTGGCAATTTTTGTGGCGGCTGCATGGTCGCTCGCGCTCATTAACAGTGCTTACATCGCGCCATGGTCGCTGGCGTCGCTTGGCCATTTGGAAGATCAACTGAAAGGATCGCAGGCTTCTTACGAGGTGCAGCCCAGAGTTTTCT
Organism: Candidatus Sulfotelmatobacter sp.; assembly: GCA_030045935.1. GTDB lineage: Bacteria > Acidobacteriota > Terriglobia > Terriglobales > Acidobacteriaceae > Sulfotelmatobacter. The sequence continues at coordinate 1,161 of JASIEN010000117.1, read as the reverse complement.
ATGAAGGTTTTCCCAAGCTCGTTCTCTATGTGCAGGACGTGCATGGCGCGCAGGGCGGCGCGATTTGGGACGGGGTGTTTCTCGCCGACATTTCCGATCCCTCCAATCCGCGAATCACGCTGGCCCGGGAAGGCATTCTCGTTCCCGAAGGCCAGGACCGGTTGCATTTGCACCTTACCGATGGGTCCAGTCACGAAATCGATCCTGCGCAGGCTGATCGTTATCAGATTTCGACCTTTCAGCAGACTGACATTCCCATCGAGCTCGCGCCTTCGGAAGGCAAACCCGATGAACAATTGCCTTACAAAGCCATGTCGACAAAGGCGCTATATGAGCGGGCCCGCGCAGTCGACCCGACATCTCAGCGCCTATACCTGATCGAATTTTATAACCGTTTCGCCCTGCCCACAGCTTGCCTGGTACTGGCCATGGTTGGAATTCCGCTGGGACTTTCGTCCAAGAAAAGCGGCAAGTCGGGCGGATTCGTGCTGACAATTGTTCTCGTCTTCGTTTACTACTTCATTTCGTTGATCGGGGCGTCGCTGGCCAAACAAGGCAGAGTCACGCCGGCATTCGGTTCATGGCTGGCGAACCTAGCTTTCTTTGTTGCCGGATTGCTTTTGCTATGGCAGGCGGAACGACGGCCTTTGTCGCTCTCCGCGATCAGGCTCTCATGGAAGGGCGAAAAAAAACCGGGCGAGCTTCCTATTCACGAGCGCAGGCTAAAGCGGAGAGATGCCAATGCTTTCGAGCGCGCTTCTACCCGCCGCAGAGTTTTCAGCGCCGGCTTTCCTACTGTACTTGATGACTACGTCCTGCGCGATTTCTTTGTTTATCTGGGTTTGACGGTAGCGACGTTTCTGGTACTGCTGCTGGTCTTCACCTTGTTCGAGCTGCTTGGCGACATCCTGCACAATCAGACGCCCGCAGTTGTGGTGGCGGAATATCTGCTGAATGTTTCGCCGTATCTGTTGTACAGCGTTGCCCCGCTGATCATGCTTCTGGCAGTACTGATTACATTCGGGCTTCTCAATCGTTCGAATGAGATCACGGCAATGAAAGCCACGGGCACCAGCGTGTATCGAATTTTCATTCCCGTGCTGTTCGCAGCGGCGATCCTGTCGGCGGGACTATTTTTTGCCGACCAGCTCTATTTGCCGC
>JASIEN010000116.1 GCA_030045935.1 Candidatus Sulfotelmatobacter sp. | reverse complement strand
GCTGCCGGCGCTGCTGGTGCTGCTGCGTCCGAAATCCCTTCGTTTACAAGATCTTTCAGCTCTTTACTCGGTTTGAAGAAGGGAATCTTCTTGGCGGGCACTTCGACTTTCTCCCCAGTCTTTGGATTGCGCCCTGTACGCGGCTTGCGCTGGCGGGTGCGGAAGCTGCCGAAGCCGCGAATCTCGATTTTGTCGCCCGCGCGCAGCGAGCGCACCACGCTGTCAAAGATGGTCTCCACGATTACTTCGCTGTCTTTGCGCGTAAGTTCTGCCAAACGCGAGACTTCATCGATCAGATCGGCTTTCGTCATAAGCTGCCTTCCGCTTAACCGAGGGGTAAGATTCCTGTCGGTCGGAGACCACAGGCGTCTCCATCGACCTCCATAACCTTCTCAAATTTCAGGGGTTAATGCAAGTTATCGAGTGGGAACCGCGATCCCTTTTGGCCAAAGCGATTCAACTAGGTCGCAGATTCTGCCCGAACCCGTTTCCAATCCAGCCCATAAATAATCGCGCTCAAGATCAACGGAAAGGCAATCCAGTCGGCGACCATCGCTCGCGGAGGCGGCGGAAGGACAACGACAAGCTGTGTCCAAGTAAGAGCCAGCACGATCAAGGTCACCAGAATTACTCCATAACGGCTGATTGCCGACCGAGAGGCCACCGTCCAGAATAACGCTGCACCCACCAGGGTTATGACAGTTTCAAGTGTCAGCTCAAGGGGCAGGTTTCGGTAGAGTCCCAAGCCAAATTTCGGAGAATTTTCACCCGCGAGCGGCAGCCCAGCTACATGCACGATTCCGTCGAGAATAAAGTGAGAAACCACGAGCGCCGCTATTACCACGAATACTCGCTTACGGGCTGAACCGTAAGGCAATGAAACCAGCAATCCTAAAAGCACTCCCCAGAGAATTAAAGGCAGCAAACCATGGGAGTAGGGAAATGTAAACAGAAAGTAGTGTTTGGAAGCAAAATCCGGCGGCACGGTGGCGTGTTCGAGCCCCAAGTATGCGAAGATGCCGAGAAGGAAATCGGCCAGCAGCGCTGCAAAAACCAGCCAGCCGGCATTCACGCGAGGCGCAGCTTTCGCGGCGCCTATCGCTACAGCTACATGGCCAACGCCCATAGCTCGACCCTGTGTTCCATCGGGTACAAAGGTTATTTCCACAAATAAAAGAATTCCGCATTCTGCTGCAGCAACTTCGCGGGGTCCGGAAGAAATTTAGACGAGTCGTTGCCCAGAATCCAATCGAGCAGGGTCATGCGGCGTTCCTTTTCCGGCCGCACCAGCGTTGGCTCGCCTGATATGCCGACCATTTTCGCCGTGTCTTTGACCACGGCCTCAAAGTCTCCGATGTTGTCGATCAGTTTCATCGGCAGCGCCTGCTCCCCGGTCCAGACTTTGCCATCGGCAATTGCCTTGACGTCCTCGACCTTCATCTTGCGTCCAGTCGCCACGGCCTGTACAAACTGCCCGTACATGTTGTCGATGAGCGACTGCATATAGGCTTTCTCAGCGGGGGTCAAATCGCGGGCAGGATTGCCGGTGTCTTTAAACTCGCCGGTTTTGAGGACGACATCTTTCAATTTTGCCCACTTGAGCAGATCGCCATAATTAACCCACTGCGCGATGACTCCGATCGAGCCTACGATACTGCCCTGGTCAGCATAAATTTTTGTTGCGGCCGAGGAAATGTAGTATGCACCGCTGGCGCCGACGGTCTCAATCGAAACAACAACCGGCTTCTTTTTTTCTTCACGAATGCGTTTGACTTCGCGGAAAATTTCTTCCGACGCAGCCACGCCGCCGCCGGGAGAGTTCACATGCAGGATGATCGCTTTGACCGAAGAGTCGTCGGCAAAGCGCTTCAATTGGCCGGCCACAGGCTGCGGCGAAAGAATGATGCCCTCGAGATCGACCACGGCAATGCGGTCGCCGAAACCGGTGAATTCGGCTTCTTCGTTGCCGCTGCTGGCGCGCAGAGTCATATAGATCAGAGACAACACGACAAAGGCATAAAGGAGGAATGCGCCTCCGCCAATCACAATCCAGAGCGCGGTGCGGGAACGTCGGTCGGGCATGGGGAAAGTTTAGCACCAGCACAGTGTTCCGCTGGCCTTTTGCCGGCTAGTTGCTGCGCAGACGCTCCTGCCTGCCCCGTGGCGCGCGCAGTCTTAAAACGAGAGAGATTAGGTGGTTACGATCTTCAGCGCAGCCCGATGCACGGTGATCTCAATCGGCGTGCGGCAGACGAATTCCCCATCGGCATAAACGTCGAGTGGTCTTTCGGTTTGGATCTTTAAGCATTCCGCCGGGAAGAACTCCACACCGGAAATCTTCAGATGGCGCCCCGAATATATAGTCGGGAACATACAGAAAAGTTGGAATGGATCAATGCCGGCCACGACGCAAACTTCGAGTTGGCCGTCGTCAACCTGTGCTTGCGGGGCAATCTTCATGCCGTCCCCGAACGTCGAGGTGTTGGCGAAAGCGGCAAGGATTGCGGGTTTGTTGCTTCGAGTCGTCCATGAATTGATACCGTCTGGAATGGATATCGTCATCGGTGTTGGGGCAAAACGAAAAATTGTCGGAAGTAACGTAAGTGCGTAGCCGCCATGTCCTCGCAGCCAACGCGGCAATTGGTTCGCCCGGCGGGCTACTTCGCTGCTCAGGCCGATGCCGGCGACAGTGCAGAAGTAGCGGTGGGTGGTGAGTCGCGAGTCACGAGCTGTTGCGTGTAACTTGGGTGCTGCGCCCGTGGCGTCAGTCAACGATGAAATAATTCCGAGATCGATTGTTAGAAAATTGTCTTGCCGCTCGCAGAACGTTCGCCATGCATTCAGCGAATCGCGAACTTTACGTATGCCGATTGCTCGAGCAAAATCATTTCCGCTGCCAGAAGGAACAATGAGAACGGGAAGCCCGAGCCGTGCCAGTTGGTTGAGATGCCGATGAATCGTGCCATCGCCGCCAAAGAGCAGAATTACGTCGGCCTGATTACTGGCCCCAGGCAAACCGATGCACCAATCGATTTGAAACGAAGATTTCTGTGCTGCCTTGCGAAACGGTTCAAGAGATTTCGTGGAACATCCCAAGCCGAAGATGACCGCCGCGCGCATATGCGCGGATGAGAGTAGCACAAGCGACGTAACGTTATTCCTACGTGATGCTCAAGGCTACCAACTGAGAACCGCAACTTTCAGCCGTTTGCCCACCCTCAATGGCAGCCGGGCTGGTGGCCGCCCAGAGAGCAAAAGAAAAAACTCTGTTAAAACATGGTCTTCGAGCCTCACCGAGCCCTGCTTGATCTTTCTGCCTGCGTCAGTTGTTGAAGTTGCGAGCCCGCACCTAACCAACAGACGATCCACCCTTACGTTTACTCGGCCGTCGTTTGTATAAGTGAAGCCGCCGATCTCGACGACGGGAACGATTACCTCTTCAGCATTCTCCGGAATCTCATCCTTCTGAAACTGCTTCGCCCAATCCTCAGCTGCTTTCGCCGCCGCATCAGCTGAATGGAAATCCGTCACAATCCTGCGTGCCAGATCTTTCTTCACCTGCATGGGATGGGTTTCCCGTTTCATCTTCTCGATGTCTGCGAGAGAGACATCGGTCAGCAGCTCGTAATAGCGCCACATCATCTCATCTGAGATGCTCATGATCTTCCCGTACATCTCCAGCGACGGCTCGTGGATGCCGATGGCATTGCCGAGCGACTTCGACATTTTCTGCACGCCATCGAGGCCTTCGAGAATCGGCGTAGTCAGCACCACCTGCGATTCCTGCCCGTACGAACGCTGCAATTCGCGGCCGACAAGTAAATTGAATTTCTGATCGGTGCCGCCCAACTCAACATCGGCTTCGAGAGCAACCGAGTCGTATCCCTGCACCAGCGGATACAGCAGCTCATGCACAGAAATTGGCTTTTCCTCCTGGAAGCGTTTGTGAAAATCTTCGCGTTCGAGCAGTTGCGATACGGTGTACTTGGCCGACAGTCTCACAAATTCATCAGAGCTCATTGGGCCGAACCAGCGGCGGTTGAAATCGACGACTGTTTTCTGCGGATCAAGAATCTTGAACACTTGCGCTTTGTAAGTTTCCGCATTTTGTTCAATCTGCTCGCGCGTTAGCGGAGGCCGCGTCACCGAGCGGCCCGTGGGGTCGCCAATCATGCCGGTGAAGTCGCCGATCAGGAAAATCGCGGTGTGACCGAGATCCTGAAAGTGTTTCAGCTTGCGCAGCACGACCGTGTGGCCCAAATGCAGGTCGGGAGCGGTTGGATCCATGCCGAGTTTCACGCGTAGCGGTTTGCCCGTGGTGCGCGACTTTTCCAGTTTGGCGCGCAGCTCGGGCTCGCGGATAATCTCTGCCGCGCCTTTTTTCAGATAGGTCAATTGCTCGTCGACAGGTGCGAAGCTTGCCATGAGAACAGACATTATAAGGAATGCAGAAGGAAGAAGTCAGAAGGAGGCAGCGAGTGGGGTGCAATTGTCCACATAGGGAAAATGTCGGCATACGCGAGATCCCTCGCCCCGCTGGTGAAAGCGCGGGGCTTCGGGATG
>JASIEN010000115.1 GCA_030045935.1 Candidatus Sulfotelmatobacter sp. | reverse complement strand
AAGCCAGCAGCAGCGCAGTGACGCCGAACGCACCGACGAGAACCAGGTTGAACTTGCGTGAGCCGAGAGCGGCGGAATATATCTGCGAAAACGTCTGGAACTGTGGCGGAATCTCCGGATTGAGCTGATGCAGAATCTCGCGCGCTGAATAAGTGACCATTTGCGCGTCAGCATCGGTGAGCATGGCGATCGTGATCGCCGGCTGGGGTCGCTGAAATAAGTTCACGTACAGCGTAGGACGCGGGGGAGCATCGAGACCGTAATCGTGAACATCACCCACGACTCCGATAACCGTCAGCAGGCGCAAATCACCATCCATGTTTCCGAACTCAATCGTCTGGCCGATCGCGTCCTGGCCGGGCCAGCGCTGGCGGGACAGCGACTCGCTGATGACGGCGACGTGCGGCGCATCGGGGCCATCGCGCTCGTCGAAAATGCGTCCCCGGAGTAACGGAATGCCCAGCGCCTGAAAGTATCCATCCGTGGCCACGCCGAAGTCGGCCTCGCCGGTACGCTCCTTTTGGCGAAAAGCATTTTCGAACCAGCCGGCGATTGATTTCAGATCATGCGTATCTTTTGGGATCTCATCCGGCCGCGCCAGCAGGAACATGCCGTCCGGGAGTCCGCCACTCAGTGGAATGCCGTTTGTAGCTCCAACTTTTGTCACGCCACTAATTTGCTTGAGCCGGTCAATCAGGTTCGAACAAAAAACCCCTTGGGCCGATTTTGCTTTCGCATCGTTCCAATCGAACGCCGGCAGCGAGATGTCCATGGTGACGATCTTGTCTACTCGAAAGCCGGGATCGACTTCGAGCACCTTCCTCAAGCTACGGCCCAACAGCCCCGCTCCGATGACGAGTACCAGGGTGATGGCCATCTGCGCGGCGACGATTCCTCGACCGATTCGCTGGCTGGAGTGTGATCCCAACTGCGAGCGTCCGCCTTCTTCAAGCCCGTTGCGCAGGTTGCCGCTTGTGCCGCGCCAGGCTGTGAATCCTCCCAGTCCTAAAGCAACGGCGAAGGAGAGCAGGCATGCGAACGCGAGCACAGAAACATTGATCGAAACATTGTCCATGCGCGGCAGATTTGCGGGCGCGAGCGCCAGCACTCCGAAGACTCCAAGAGCTGCAGCCAATACTCCCAGGGCGCCTCCGGCCAAAGCCAGCAAAGCTGACTCAATAAGAAACTGCCGGAACAGACGCAGCCGGGCTGCGCCCAAGGCAGTACGAATCGCGAGTTCCCGCTGCCGCGCCGGAGCTTGTGCGAGCAACAGGTTCGCTACGTTCGCGCACGCAACCAGCAGAAGAAATCCGACGGCCCCGAGCAAAACCAGCAATGCAGGCCGGGCTTCGCCGGTGATCGAGTCGCGCAGCGGAACTACGGTCGCATCTCTGAGCAGGTAGTCGTCCTTACCGGGCGCGGATTCATAGATCCGGCGCGCGATTGCGCTGATTTCTCCGTTCGCCTGCTGGACCGTCACGCCGTCGCGCAGCCGGCCGACCGCGCGATGATTATGCCCCGTCCGGCTGGGACTCTCGCCATCGCGATCAGTTGGGATCCACAAAGCAACATCTGCTGGAAACTGGAAGCCCTCCGGCGCCACACCAATGACGGAAAACAGGGCATTGTCAATTTTCAATTGCAGTCGTGAAAAATCCAGAGAAGAGCCGAGGTATTGCTTCCAGTATGCGTAGCTCACGACAACGACCGGAGCCGCACCTTGCTTCGAGTCGGACGCGGTGAAGTCACGACCGATGACCGGTTGCGTTCGAAAGACGTTGAAAAATTGGGGTGAGACCTGGGCGATCATCGAACGCGTCGGCTGCGATCCGCCAGATACCGATCCCAGATCAGGGGCATACTTGGCAATCGCTTCAAACGTGTGGTTCTGATCGCGAAAATCGTCGAAATTCGGATCGGCCAGCCGCGAGTGCGCGCCGCTGCTGTTGACTTCAAAGATGGCCATGATCCGGCTGGCATCGCTATAAGGGAGCGGACGCAGCAACACGCCGTAGACAACGCTGAAGATTGCTGTTGTGGCGCCGATGCCGAGCGCAAGGGTTAAGACAGCCACAATGGTAAAACCGCCACTCTTGCGCAACTGCCGCAGCGCGTAGCGAAGATCTTGCACGAATCCATCGATCATTTTGTCTCACCCGTGCCCTGTTACTCGTATCTCAGCGCCACCATGGGATCGACCTTCGACGCCCGGCGCGCGGGAATGTAGCAGGCAAAAAGCGCGATAGCACAAAGTAGTGCCGCCACCGTGGCGAATGTGATGGGATCGGTCGGCCGGACGCCAAACAGCATGCTCGCCATCAATCGTGTGAGCGCCAGGGCCACCGCGAGACCGATGACCGCCCCCGCCAGTGTCATGCGCGCGCCTTCTCTCAGCACCATGCGCAACACATCAAGCCGCTGCGCTCCCAGCGCCATGCGCACACCGATGTCCCGTGTGCGCTGTCCGACCAGGTACGCCAGCACGCCATAGATTCCAATGCCAGCCAGCAACAGAGCGAGCCCTGCGAAAGTGCCCAGCAGGATGAGTGAGAAACGCTGGCTGGCGATCGACTGCGCGACCACTTCTTCCTCGGATTCGTTGTCGTAAACGACCATGTCCCGGTTGCTCGCCAGGAGCTTCTGGCGAATCGGCTCGAAAAAAGCTTCGGGGGCGAGCGGCGTTTTGGAGCGGACAAATACGTTGAATCCCCGAGCGAGACGCTTCATATCCACGGCCCCCCTCTGCAGGATGGGCCGATACATCTGGGCTTGCAGAGGCCGGCTGGCGTCTTCGGCAAGTCCCCACTGATTCACATGCCCAACCACACCGACAATGACCAGCGGTACCGAGATACGTTGGTTGGAATCGCTGTCGAACTCAAAAATACGGATGCGTTTGCCGATGGGGTCCTGGCCGGCGAAATACTGTTGCGCGAAGCTTGCGTCAATCACCACGACGCGCGCAGAGCTCTCATTGTCCTCGTCGCTCAAGAAGCGCCCCCGCAGCAACGGAATGCGCATGGTTTTCAGATACTCAGGTTCTACTGTGTACTCCACAGTCTGCGGAAAATATTCAGTTCGCTGCTTGGGTGGCTCTTGCCCTTCGAGCAAAAACCCTTTCTCATTGTCATGGTCCATGGGAACCGCGCCATCATGCAAGGACAGGGCCTCAACTCCCGGCACGCTGTGGAGGGTCGCGCTGATTTGCCGAAGCGCGGCAAGGATCGCATCCGGAGGTTGGTTGACTAAAGAGGGAGGTGGCGTCACTTCAAAAAACGAGACGTTGTGCGGATCGAACCCGGGATCGATCTTCCACAATTGCACCAAGGTGCGGCACATCAGTCCGGCGCCCACCAGCAGCACCAGTGCCATGGCCATTTCGCCCATCACCAATACAGACTGAATGCTCGAACGGGAACCAGAGATGGCGCGTCCGCCGTCTTTGAGCCTTTCACTGATGTCGGTGCGAGACATCTTTATCGCAGGCAGCAAGCCAAACACGATCCCAGTAAGAACCGAAACAAATACGGTGAACAGCAGTGCGGAAAGATGAATCCCGATTTCCTCGGCGCGCGGAACGGTTTCCGGGACCGCCACAAGGGCCGCGGTTGTTCCCCACTTCGCCAGAATCAGCCCCAACGTGCCGCCCAGCGCCGAAAGCAGAACGCTTTCTGTAAGTAATTGCCGCACAATCCGCATCTGCCCGGCGCCCAGCGCGGCGCGAATCGAGAACTCTCGCTGGCGCGCAGTCGACCGGGCAAGCAGCAGATTGGCAACATTTACGCAGGCGATGAGTAAAACGAACCCCACCGCCCCCAGCAGCACCAGCAGCACTGACCGCATGTCACCAACGATATTGTCTTTCAAAGGGATGATGTTGGTTTTGACATTGCCGTCGACGCTGGGATAGGCATTGGCTAGGCCGGCATTCACGCGCTTCATATCGTCACACGCTTGCGCAAGCGTAATACCAGGCTTCAACAAGCCGATGGCGTCCATGTTCCAATGTGAATCCCGCAGGTAAAAGGCCGGATCGGTCTCTTCCCCGACGGCTTCGTACACATCGGCGGTTCTGAAGTTGAAGACATGCAATCGAAACGAAGCCGGAATGACGCCGATGATGGTACGTGCCTGCCCCGCCACGATGAGCCGTTTGCCAATCACGTTGGGGTCCGAACCGAATTTGCGCTTCCACAAGCCTTCTGAGATCAGGGCCGTCGGGCCGGCGCCGCGCCGATCTTCTTCGGAAGTGAAATTGCGTCCCAGGATTGGGTTCACGCCGAGAATCGGAAAGAAGTTTGCAGACACGCGTTGTGCCCGCACATTCTCCGGCTGGGCCACGCCCGTGATGCTGCCATCTGTGGAGCGGTAAGCGGCCATTGCCTCGAAGGAACGATTGTCGCGCTGCCAGTCAAGAAAGTTGGGATAAGAAATCGAGCCTTTGAAAAAGTCCGGCGTGGCCTCGAACATGGAGACGATACGGTTGGCATGCGGAAACGGCAAAGGATTGAGCAATACTCCGTTCACCACCGAGAAGATCGCTGTGTTGGCCCCGATCCCGAGTGCGAGGGTCAAGACTGCGACAATAGTAAAACCGTGACTTTTGCGGAATTGCCGCAGCGCGTAGTGAAGATCTTGCAGCAGGCTGTTCAAGACTCCTCTCACTCGTACCTCAGCGCCACCATGGGATCGACCTTGGCCGCCCGGCGCGCGGGAATAAATCCGGCGAACGCCGCCACTAAGGTCAGCAGAACAAGAACCATGATTAACGAAAGTGGGTCGGTGCTCTTCAACCCAAACAGGAAACTCGTCAGAACACGGCTGCCAAGCAGGGCCAGGGGAACTCCAAGGAAAACACCCGCGATCACAAGAAGCATGGCTTCACGCACGACCATTCCCATGACGTCGCTCCTTTGCGCTCCAAGCGCCATGCGGACTCCCACCTCGCGCGTCCGCCCAGCGATGTTGTAGGACATCACTCCGTAAAGTCCTACGCATGCCAGCAGCAGCGCCAGTCCCGCCAGAAAGCCGGAGAGCTTGGCCACAGCAGCCGGAGTCGCTGCGCTGTCATTCACGAGCTGATCGAGCGTGTCGACAAAACTAATGGGAAGGCTAGGCGCGGTCGCTTTGATTTGGCCAAGAACATTGCTCACCGCCCCCGCCGGCGACCCCCCGACCTGCGCTGCGAGCACAATCATGTATGGATCAGGGACTTGCTGAAATGGCAGATAGAAGCGGGGCTTTACCTGCTCGCGTAGGTGGTTGGTTTTGGCATCGTGAGAAACGCCCACAACCGTAATTGGCTTGTCCAGCCAATCTGGATCATCAATGGTAAATTGGCGTCCAACCGGATTCTTTCCCGCAAAGAAGTACTTCACCATCGCTTCATTTACGACCGCGACGCGGGCCGATGTTTCTGTGTCCTGCACTTCGATTCCCCGGCCGGCAACGATGGGCATTCCTACAACTCGAAAATAATCGGGGCCGACGAAGTCTTCCCTGGAGACGCGATCACGCGCATTGTCAGTGTTGAATCCCGGTACGATGATCTCTTCGGCGCTTTCGCTTCCGGCAAACAAGCCATTTTTTGAATACGTGGCCGCGCGCACGCCAGGCGTGTTCCTGAGACGAGCCACCAGCTCCTCAGCCAATGATTTCATCTTCTCGCCTACGTAGCCCGCGCTGACAGCATCGACTCGTGCAATAACCAAACGGCTACGGTCGTAGCCGAAATCCTGCTTCATCAGGTTTTGCAGGCTGCGCAGCAATAAACTCGCGGAAAAAAGCACGAGCAACGACAGGGCAATTTGGCCCGCGATCAATCCCTTCCCCAACCCGAATCGGGAGTTTCTCTCATCTGTCGTCCGGGCACCATCCTTGAGCGCTGGTGAAACGTGCACGCGAAGCGTTTGCAGCGCCGGGAATAGACCAAAAAGAATTCCTGTAGTCAGAGACACACCCGTCGTGAACGCAAACACGCGCCAGTCGGGAGCGAGCGGAAGCACCGTGCCCGATCCAAACATGCCCACGAGCAAACGCACTCCTGAAACCGCCAGCAGCGATCCGGCCACGCCACCCAGCAGGGCCAACAGGATACTTTCGCTCAGCAACTGCCGCAGGAGGCGGCCTCGATTCGCGCCGATCGCCAGCCGGATGGCAATTTCCCGGTTGCGGCGAGATGCTCGAGCGAACAGCAGATTGGCCACATTTACACACGCGATCAGCAGCACCAGGCCGACAATGCCCATCAACAGGAGCAGAGAAGTGCGATAATCGCCGCGCAACTCCGAAAGCCCGCCGCCGCCCGGTGATACAGTGATGTGCCCATTGGCGATGGCCCGCCGGTCGTCAGCAGTCAGCGTCGCTCCATAGCCTCCGCGCAGTGCCTGCTGAAATACCAGATTCAGATTGGCTTTGGCCTGGACCGGGCTGATTCCGGGTTTCAGACGCCCGATCAGCAAGAGCCACGAATCGTGTGGGGAATTTCGCCAGTGACGGCCGCGAATGATTTCCGGCTGCATGCTCAAGGGAACAAACAGCGCCATGCGCTCGCCCACTACGTCGCCTTCGAATCCGGGCGCCCCTACGCCGATGACCGTGAATGGGAAGCCATTAAGTCGAATGTTTTTCCCAACCACCGCCGGCGAACCGGCAAACTTGCGCTGCCAATAGTCATACCCCAACACGACCACCGGATTGGCATTCTCATCGGTGTCGTCGGAACTGGAGAACAGGCGGCCTATTGCGGGCTCAATTCCAAGCACACTGAAATAGTTTCCGCTCGCCATTCGCCCGGTCACTTTTTCGTTGGCCGATTGCTCCTCGCCGGTATCAACCTCGATGTGATGATCGCTCGCCGCGGCGCATAGTCCGGAAAAAACAGAATTCCGATCCCGCAACTCTTTGTATAGAGGATAGGAAAAGATGTCGGTTTGCGGAGTACCGCTGGAATCGCCGTTGACGTCGTTGGGATCTCCTACGGCGACCAGCCTCTGCGGATCTTTTACCGGCAGCATCTTGAGCAGCAGGGCATTGACGACGGTGAAAATCGCAGTGTTGGCGCCGATGCCGAGCGCGAGCGTGATCACGGCGACGGCGGTGAACCCGGCATTCTTGCGCAATTGCCGCAATGCATAGCGCAAGTCTTGGAGCAAGCCGCTCATGCGCTCGTCTCCTGCAAGAGCTTCTTCAGTTCTTCCTCGGCCACAACTTTGCCGTCAAAAAGGTGGATCTCCCTCTGCGCGTGCTTGGCGAAGCGCGGATCGTGCGTGACCATGCAGATGGTGGCGCCATCCTTGTGCAGATTTGCCAGCAGCTCCATGACGGCCTCGCCGTTTCGCGAGTCGAGGTTGCCCGTGGGCTCATCGGCGAGAAGGATCGACGGATGGCCCGCGAGCGCCCGGGCGACCGCGACACGCTGCTGCTGACCGCCGGAGAGCTGTGAAGGGTAGTGTTTTAGCCGATGCGCCATGCCCACACGCTCAAGCGCTTCCATCACACGTTTCTTGTGCTCGACTGAAGGCATTCGCTGTCGATAGGTCAATGGCAGTTCGACGTTCTCATACACCGTAAGATCACCGATCAAGTTGAAACTTTGAAAGATGAATCCGATTTCCTGGTTGCGAATGCGGGCTCGCTCGGCAAAATCCAGGTTCTCGACTGGCTTGCTGTTAAGGAAGTAACGGCCCGCAGTGGGGGTGTCGAGTAATCCGATGATGGAGAGCAGGGTCGACTTCCCACACCCTGAAGGGCCCGACATGGCTACGTATTCGCCTTTGTTCACCGACAGGTGCACGCCTGAGAGCGCGTGTGTCTCGATTTCGTCGGTGTAAAAAACTTTCGTCATATCGGTGATCTGGATCAGGGCTTGGTTCGTTTCTGTCATAAGTCTGCGCCTCGATGTTTTTGTATTTAATCCTGCAGCCGAATGCGATCAGTGTTGTCCCAACGCGACATGTCGGAGAGCACGACGGTGTCGCCTTCGTGCAATCCGTCCAGAACCTGAATCGAATTCACCGAAGCCCGTCCCACTTTTACTGGAACGCGAATGGCATCATGCCCGTTCCCCTCGAGCTTGAAAAGGCTGATCGTGCTGTTTTCCTGGCCGAACGCGGGCCGTCCCACATATAGAATATTGTCCAGCCGTTCCAGATCGATCGTTCCGTCTACGCTCAGATCCGGACGCGCGCCCTTGGGCAATTCCCCTGTCAGTTTGACGTCTACCGTGACCGTTCCGTTTTGTACCGCCGGATCAACCCGCATCACAGTTCCGGAAACGACCCCGTTATGCGTGTCGATCGACGCCGGCTCGCCAATCTGCAC
>JASIEN010000009.1 GCA_030045935.1 Candidatus Sulfotelmatobacter sp. | reverse complement strand
TCACACCGGAGGCATGTGCCGAGGGCATTGTGAGCGCCGCTATCTTTGCGAGCAATATAAGTCGTGACAGAAACTAAATGAAGACGGATTCAAAGGTTTTTGGGTTGCTTATCACGGGGGTTTTAGTCGTGTTGGCAATTGCACTGCTGCATTGGCGCCCCGGCTACTTCTCCAACGTAAGAATTCTCGGGGGAGTGTTGCTGCTGCAAGTGGTGCTGGTTACGGTCTGGCATTATGAGAGATGGTTCTTTGCCGTGATGATGCTGCTGTTCTTGTGGGCGGGTACGGATCTCCCGCTTGCCAGCGTGGGCACCCAGGCCCGCTGGATTTTTCTCGCAGTAGGCGCACTGATCGGGATTGTGAAATGGTTACAGCTGGAAGGCAAGCATCGTCTTACAGCCATCCATTTGGTTGCGCTGCTGTGCGCCATGTCTGCCGTTGTTTCCTCCCTGGTTTCGCGCCGGATGGAGTTGTCCCTATTAAAATCGATCAGCCTTGTCTTGCTGTTCCTGTACGGATCCTTCGGAGCCCGAGTGGCAGTAACGGGCCGCGAGAACGCCTTTTTTTCAGGGCTGGTCAGAGCCTGTGAGATCACCGCCTACGCTTCTGCCTTTTTCTATTGGGGCTTGCACTTCGAAGTTTTCGGTAATCCGAATTCTCTGGGCGCCATCATGGGGATTGTGGTAGCCCCGGTCCTTCTGTGGGCGCTGCTCGCCACAGGCGAGCGCGCCGTGCGTCATCGTCGGGCTTTCGCTCTCCTGTTGGCTGTAGGACTGCTGTACTCATCAGTTTCTCGTGCGGGCATCCTGGCGTGCATTGTCGCCTTTTTACTCATGTGCGTGGCCTTGCACCAGCATCATTTACTGATCAAGGGGGCCTTCGTCGCAGTTTTTCTATCGGCGACCGTTGCGGTTCTATGGCCCGCAAGGTTCGACGGTCTGGTAAATGCTTTCACCGAGGATTTGATCTACAAAGGCAAGCACCAACAAGGGATTCTCGGCTCCCGCGAGAGTCCGTGGCAGGACGCAATCAACGCCGTCAAGGAGAATCCCTGGTTTGGCAGCGGCTTTGGAACTGACGTCGTGGAGCTGCTCCCCGGGACCGCGGGCGGAATTGTCTTCAGCACCAATGCCGGCCTCGATCGCGAGCACGGCAACAGCTACCTCGCTCTTCTCGGTTATGTAGGGCTGCTGGGGCTGACTCCCTTTGTGTTTCTGTTCTTGCTCATTTTTCGTGTGATATACCGTTCTTGTTCGCGCATGTGGCGCACGCGTGAACTGAATTCCTTCGTGGTTCCATTGGTGCTGGTGTGCGTGGCCGGCTTGGTTCATGCCTTTTTCGAAGATTGGCTGTTTGCCGTCGGCTTCCATTTAAACGTGTTTTTCTGGAGCTCGGTGTTTGTTCTGGCAGACCTGCAGTCGGGAACCGGCGCGGAGACGGCTAGTCTTGCCCGAGCATGGAACAGCGCCAATGTGCGCACACGCCCCATCGCGTTACCTTCCACCCGATGATCCATCTCTTTATCAATGCGCTCGCCGCCAGCGCGGGCGGTGGCCTTACCTACATTCGCAATGTGGTGCCTCAGATTGCCGAAATGGAAGACGTAAAAGCGACGGTATTGCTCGCGTCCCAATTTGTTTGCGAGCTTACCGGCTCTTCCAAGAACATTAATGTGGTCGGCCGAAATGTCAGTTCGAACCCGGCATTAAGGTTTTTGACTGAGCAGAGGATCGTGCCTGATCTGATTCGTTCCTGCGGCGCCGACGTTTTGCTTTCAACCGGAAACTTTACAGTGATGCAGTCGCCGGTGCCGCAAATCCTGCTGAGCCGAAATTCGCTATATACGTCGCGCGATTTTGCACGCGACCTCCGCTCGCGCGGCGATTACCGCCTGTGGCTCGACAACGAAGTGAAGTCGGCATTTGCCCGGCGATCAATCCAGACTGCCGATCTTGTCGTTGCGCCTAGTGAAGCCTTTGCGCAAGAGCTTCGACTATGGACTGGAAAGCCAGTTGCCGCAATCCATCATGGTTTTGATCCCCGCGTGTTTGCCGGCGATCCCTCACCATTACCGCATGATGTTCAAGAAAGACTAAATGTCAGAAACGATGCCGTCCGCCTTTTGTTCGTCAGCCACTACAACTACTACCGCAATTTCGAAACCCTGTTAGGCGCCATGCCGTTGCTGAAACGCAAGCTGCAACCTCGCGCGATCGTGCTTTTGTTGACTTGCAATCTCGCAGCGAAGACGAACAGTAGCGGATATCTTTCCGAAAATGCGGCCGCATTGGTCCAGCAGCTCGGGCTCGGCAGTGAGGTCGTTGAACTTGGCGCCGTGCCGTATAGGATGCTGCATCACCTTTATCGCGCGGCGAATATTTATGTAACTCCCGCATACGCTGAATCGTTTGCCCATCCTCTCGTCGAAGCCATGGCGAGCGGACTGCCCATCGTGGCCTCCGATCTGGCTGTCCACCGGGAGGTGTGCGGCGACGCTGCCTCTTACTTTAATCGCTTCTCGCCGCAAGAGTTTGCTGACCGAGTTTTGGAGCTTGTGGCTTCGCCACAGACTGCTTCAGAAACGTCTGAGAGGGGCCGGCAACGGGCGGCGGTCTTTAGCTGGAAAAAACACGTAGAGCAGATAATCGCATTGGCCGAACAGCTCACGGGCTGAGTTTCTCGGAACTCGCGCTAGCAAGCGTCGCGGGGAGATCTGGTCACAAGACCGGTCGAATGGATGCCAGAACCATTCGCAATCCAATTGCCGAGATGGCCGCGAGAGCAGACATCAGAAAGGCGAGGACCCAGAGCAGCCGCCGATCTTTGGGAATTCGCGGCAAGATCGCAAAGAGGACAAATGGAACTACGGGAATCGCAAATCGGGGAAAACTACCCCGAGCCCAGGAAGGATAGTTATAGCAGTAGATGGAAAACAAATAGAGCGCGGCGAAAATGTTCTCTGCTGGAAACTCACGCGCATAGGCGCGGTACCTCCGGCTTCTCAGCGCTACAATGACTGCGGCGGAGACCAGCAGAATCCATCCAAAGCTCAGAACCAGATTTGTCCAAGGGGCGGGATACAGGATGGTGCCCTTGATGATAGCGTAGAAAGGGAAACCGAACATTTTGCCCTGGGGATCGTACCCGTGGACGTTCGCCAAAGGACTGCCGAAATAACGCCAGAGCGGCAAAATATATGCTAGGCCAATTGCTGCTCCGGTCGCCGTGGCAGCGGCACATTTAACGAACTGACGTTTCCAGAGCAAAGTGATTCCGATGCCCAGTAGGGCGAACACTCCGAGCGGCCGGCAGACGGTAGCCAAAGCAGCCAGCAACGCGGCCAAGACCCAGCGCTGACGCCTCAGTGCCAGGAAGGACGAGAACAGCAGGGCCGCAAACAGGGGCTCGGACCCTCCCAGAAATGACCGCTGCATCCAGTCGAAACTCACAACCGCGAACAACGCCGCGACCCAACCGCCCCATAATTGGCGCACAAATGACAGCGACGCAAATGAAGCTACGACACAAATCACCAGCAACGATGCACGATCCGATATGCCGGTCAACATCGATAGTGCTGCCATGAAGTACGGCAAGCCCCAGAAATGCTCCACCAGCAAGCCATGGAAATCCCAATGGCGAATGGCTGAGGCGACACTCATGTAGGCGCCGTTATCGCCAAAATTGTCGACCTTAGCGAAGTAATTTTGAGACGCACAGATGATCAATACGAAAATCACGCCGGAGAGAAATGCGATTGCACAAACTTCACGCAACGATGGCTCGCGTCTCCAAGGCGAAATTTCGGTAAAGGACCAGGATGGCGCAGACGCAGGAGCGACCGTAGTTGTCATCACGATACCCCGTGGTCTGTTCTGGTTAGAACATTTTCTTTCGAGAAGGCTGCCGAGATATGTTGCTGATCCGTGAGAGGAATAGTGCCTGAATGCGATGCCATAATCACAATAAAACGCAGGCCATCGATTTGAAGAATGAAACGCTTCTGCGTCGTGATGCGTGTGAACTGAAGCATTGTGCGATTGGGCAAAAGCATAGCATGTGGTCGTCCGCGTTCTTTCAACAGGAGGGATAGTTTTCCACAGGCTTTCTGCCGCACTTCGAACTTTGTGCGCCCCGCCCTTACTGCTGTTCAGCACAGTGCCACTGGTAGCGCCGCAACAAAACGGAAGCGTCCCGATTTATATCCTCTCCGCCTCGCGAGCAACCGGCGAGATATGTGGCGCGCAATTTGCCATCGCCATACCGATAGGCAAAGCGTGGACCTGAAAACGTCAGCCATGTGCTGTATCCCAGCGCCACCAGACCAAGAGCACCGAACAAAACGATATAGGCGGCTACCGATGTCCGCAGGGCCCGCCACGGCGCCGCACTGAGCGACTGATGGATAGCGAGAAATACAAACGGCATTATCGGCAACCAGAAGCGAGGATCAGTAAACGGCCACGGCAGGATGATGATGCTGTAGCCAAGCAGATAGAAAAACGTCAGAGGTGAATGCCGGAGCAGAACGAACATTCCTCTTAGGTAAAGACAAAGCGCTGCTGCACCGAAAACCAAAAACTCCGGGCGGACCCACCGGGGCAACCTCGCCCACGGAAAGTTGGAAATCAACTCGGCGAAATCACGGGAATGCAAAACGGCCGACTGCTTAACAATACTGAAAACTCCAAGGCTGCGGACGAATCGCAAGTAATCAACAAAATAGCGCCCTCCTGCCCATATTCCGATCGTCAGCCCCAGCAGCAAAACGATGAAAATTGGGATCAGCAGTTTTCGCCGGTTTGCCAGTGAAGACCATGCCAAGAAAGCCAACGGAACGAACAGAGCGAGGCCGGCCAATCGCACTTCGACGGCGCAGATGGCAGGAGCGATCGCGAACCAGCGCATCTGGCCAGAATGATTCATTAACCACCAAGCCCCGGCTGAGAGCACAAAAAAAAGAAAATCGCTCATCGGCAAGGTAACGTTTTTCACGCAGGTGAACGACAGCACCATCAGGAGGCACAGAGTAGCCGAATGCGTTCTTTCGAAGCCCAAAGTCAGCAAAGTTCGGAAGGTAAGCAGCAAGCCTGCCGAAAAGAACAACAGGTTTGAGATCACGAGCGTCATTGAAGAGAAACCGCCTGCCTTCATCAGAATGAATAGAAAGAGTGGATAACCTTTAGGCAGAAGAAAATGCTGCCGATAGAAGGCCAGCACACCATCTCCCCGAGCAGCTTGATCGGCGAAGGACAAGTAGTAAATCCCATCTGTGGTGAGCCGCAACGGCGTCAAAACCTGCGCGGCGTATAAGAGTGAGGCGCATGCCAGCGCCACTAAAGTGGCGTACAGGGAAAAGCGGCGCATGACGAGAAGCGAGAGTATAACACGCTGCTTCAGCCCAGACTCTAGGTGGGATGAGTAATCTCCCGCAGGACCAGATACACACTGGGACTTTCTTGATCGAGGCACAATCCAGCCGAGATTCCCACAGCTGAAAATCTATTGTCTAGCTGTACACTGAGGGGTTCCCAAACCCACGAACTGAGTGCCCGTAAGCAAACTTCGCTGCTATGTGCGGAATCTTCGGCATCGCTAGCCATAACGGACGTGTACCCGCGGACGTTTTGGAGCGGGCGACGCAATCCCTCGCTCATCGCGGACCGGATGATAGCGGCACGATGATCGTTCGCGATGACG
>JASIEN010000114.1 GCA_030045935.1 Candidatus Sulfotelmatobacter sp. | reverse complement strand
GTAATGCCCAAAAAGTTCGCTCTCGATCAGGTCTTCAGGGATGGCGGCGCAGTTGACCTCGATAAAAGTTTCATCCTTGCGGAGGCTCTGGGCATGAATTGCGCGTGCGACAAGTTCTTTGCCGGTGCCTGATTCTCCATAAATCAGAACGCGTCCGTTGGTGGGCGCCATCAGACCAATCTGCTGGCGCAACGCTTTCATGGGAATGCTGTCGCCTACAATCACGCTTTTGGCGACGAGTTGTTTTTTCAGGTCTACATTTTCATGCCGAAGCTTTTTGGCCTCGATCGCGTTCTTTACCAGAATCAGAGTCTTGTCGATGGAGAGTGGCTTTTCCAGAAAGTCATAGGCGCCAAGTTTGGTGGCTCGCACCGCAGTCTCGATAGTTCCATGGCCTGAAATCATGATCACTTCCGGAGGATTTTCGAGCTCGCGGATTTTTTCCAGCGCTTGCAGGCCATCCACGCCGGGCAGCCATACGTCGAGCAACACCAGATCAAAGTTTTGTCCGCGGCGCAACAGTTTAAGGCATTCCTCCCCGCTCTCCACGGCGGCGGTGTCGTAGCCATCGTCTGCCAGCACTCCCTGAAGAGATTCGCGAATGCCGCTTTCGTCGTCGACTATCAGAATGTTAGGCATGCTGAGATGTTGTGCTGGCTGGCACGCCATCGGAAGCCAGCGGTAACTCCACGATGAAACGCGCTCCTACCGGCTGGTTTTCTTCTACGCGAATAGATCCATGATGTTCTTCCACAACGCGGCTCACAATCGCCAATCCCAACCCGGTGCCTCGCCTGCGCGTGGAAAAGTATGGAAGAAACAATTTTTCCTTCAGCTCGCGCGTTACACCGTGGCCACTGTCAGCGACAATTATCTCGACGGCGTCCCGACTGGCCACTAGGGAAGTAGAAATCTGAATCTCACGCACCACGGAATCCTGCATGGCTTCGGCTGCGTTATCGACTAGATTAGCGACCGCCCGTTTGATGGCTTCGGTATCCGCCATCACGCTGGGCAAGCGCGGAGCCAGGTGTTTGTGCAGGCGGATTCCATCCAGCCGCCCATTGAACATAGAAAGCGCGCTTTCGATGACTTCATTGATGTCGGCTGGTTGCGGATTGGAAGCCGGGAACCGTGCCAGCGTAGAGAAATCATCCACCAGCCGGCGCACGGTTTCAGCTGCGCCGGCAATTGTCGCGGCACAGCTGCGAATGATATCCCACGAGGCTTTGTCGGAAACTGGGCCGCGCTCCAGGTGCCGTTGGATGCGCTCCGCCGAAAGGGCAATCGGAGTCAGGGGGTTCTTGATCTCATGAGCGACTCTGCGTGCTACTTCGCGCCATGCGGCTTGCTTTTGTGCCTTAAGCAAATCGGAAAGGTCTTCGAAGACGATCACGTACCCTGATTGCTGATATTCATGACGCAGAGCGGACACGGTAACCGCTGCATTCAATGATGTACGTTGCAGAGGAAGCTCCATTTGGCTGGCGGTCATTCCCATGCGATCCGCCCGCCGCAGGAGTGGTTCCAGGTCCTGCAGGACTTCCACGGGGAAAATGTCTGCCAGCGCAGCCCCCACCAGCGTGTGCTCGTGGCCGGGGAGACCATCGGGATTGAACATGCGCAGCAGAGCCTGATTTGCGTGAGTCACGCGCCTGGATGCGTCGAGAGAAAGCACGCCCGTGGGAATGCTTTCGAGGATGGTTTCCATTTGCCGCCGCCGCTCATCGAGTTCGGCATTAGCGCTGCGGGCGTCCCGGCTGGAAGCCTCGATCTGGCGCCGCCCAGCCTCGAGTTCCTCTGCCATCCTGTTGAAGGAACGGACGAGGTCACCGATCTCATCCGCCGCACTGACTTCTATGCGGTAATCCAGACGTCCACGTGAAATTTCCTGCGTGGCCTCTGCCAAGGCAGCCAGGGGACGGGTTACCAGCTTTGACAAGAACAAGGCCAGCCAGGTAGTCACGAACAAGACCGTCAGGGTGATCAACAGCAGCAGGTTCATATAGGTGCGACGCACCTGTCTGCGCTCATGCGCCAGTTCGATGTACCTTTGCTGGCTGGATACCACGTGCTGGATTGTCTCGGAGAACTTCCGCGGGATCGGGATCGCGACCAGAATCAGTCCGTCGGTTCCCACTGCCGCGCTGCCCAGACTGTATTGAGTCTGATTCAGGGTAAAGAGCGCAGGTTCGCCTCCCGCCGCTTGCAGCAACGGTAATTTGGCTTTCAACTGCGACCATTGTTCGGGAGCATTGAAACTGGCTTCTGCATTGCCGCCCTGCACAGCCAAAGCAAATCCGCCCTGCAAAGTAAGCTCATGCCTTTGAAACTCGCTCATGACGGCCGAAAAACCATGTCCTGAGAAACTGTGCTGCGTCTCGGGACTGGCGGCAATTGCCATGGCCTCGGCGCTCGCGTTTTGCGCCGCATAGTTGGACAGAAGCGAGGCCATGGCATGTGTGTCGGCGCTAACTTCTTCCACGGGAGTGGAAAACCACTTGTCGATTGAGCGATTCATCAGCCCGTAGGCGAACCAGTACATCGCGATAACCGGCAAGAACGATAGCAGCAACGCTCCCACGACCATGCGCGTGCGGAATTTTGAGCCCAACACGCCCAGGCGGCGTTCAGCTGCCAGCTTCAGTAAATTCCGAAGCAGAACAAATATCAGCGCAGCGCAAAGCAGTGAAATCAGCAGCAGAAGCGCAGTGAAAACAACAGCCTGCTGGTTGTTACCCGCTCGCACCTGAGTGAGTTCAAAGGCGGATTGCGATACCAAAACAGCGAGTAGCAGAAACACCGAAATCGCCAACAGGATGATTACCTGCCTTCGATTCGGTGTTCTTGCAGTACGGGTTGGAACGTTTTGCGACACACGCGAACTCAGCGCCCCCGCCGCGATCAGTCGAACCCGGCAGCGGAACGAAAATTTATTATAGATGGATCGGAGATGACGGGAGCCTATAAAGCCGACAACTATCAAGGCGAGGCGTGGAGCTGGCGCGAGGGGCGATCTGCGGACAACTCCTGCAAAATTGCACGATAGGATGCTTTCGGCATGTAAGCCCGATCAAAGGGCAACGCATTGCCCCGCGCTCCATGGGAGTGTGATCCTATCCAGGAGTACTTGTCGGTAAACCCCCAGGTCTGAATGGCGGTGCACCCGAGACTATCCAGACAAGCGCGCACGACACTGCGATACACCTCGGCCTGGCGCATGAGATCTTCTGAGCGTGAATTGCCCTTTGCGTTGAGCGGCGCTGAAACATCGAGCTCGGTAATGTGAACTTGTATACCAAGTGACGCGAGGCGGGTGAGGTTGGCCTGAAGTTGGGCGGCCATCCGCTCTATGTCCATTTCGACAGGAACATGCATTTGTAACCCAACTCCGTCGATCGGCACATGCCGCTGCCGGAAGTCCTTAACCATGGCGTAAACTGCATCTGATTTGCGATTCATGCCCTCGCCTTCCGCTTCGTTGTAAAAGAGCAGGGCATGTGCATCGGCTTCGTGTGCCCACCGGAAGACCTGCTCGATGTAGGCGGTTTCCTTGCTGGACATTCCGATTCCGGGCTGGTTGTACCAGATCGAATCGCGAACATTACCATTCTCGTCAAGTGCCTCATTGACCACATCCCACGCGAAAACTTGTCCTGAATAATGCTTCATCACATTGGTTATGTGCTCATGCAGAAGTCGTGAGAGCTGTTCGGTAGTGAAATGGCCCTGCGTCAGCCAGTCCGGATTGTACCGGCCCCACACCAGGCAATGGCCGCGCACTTTCATTCCATGAGATTGAGCAAAACGAACCAGTTCATCGCCCTGACGAAAATCAAAGCTGGCTTCATCGGGGCGCAGCACCCACCACTTCATGACGTCTTCAGCCTCGATCATGTTGTACTCACGCGCCACCGTCGACGCGTAATTGGCTTCCGAAAGCTGTGAGGGGCGGACCGCCGTCCCGATCAGGACTCCAGCGTGATCTGCGGCTTGGCGAAGGGATTGAGCTCCGCAGACAGAGCAACTCACCAAAAGGACGAGGGCGCGGCGCTTGATGCACTTCGACAGACGCATTCCGGTCTCGTAGGCCATTTCTTGAACAAAAGGTTCGACCCTCAGAGGCTGAAGCCCGTGCTGGTCGGTGCTTATGCCGGCGCGGCTGGAAAGCCGCGCCCTTTTAAAGCCATTTGTTCCACCCGCCTACATACTATTCATCTGCTCGGCAAGAACTCTCGTAAAGGGCATTGGTCACATCGAGCCTGTGATTTTCTGCAGTAATTCTTCCCCACTCCCACGATCAACCCATGCATCTCGTTATAGACCTGGACAAGCGAAGAGCGCTTAGTTGTGCTCATTGTCGAAGGAGGATGTGCCGAACCACCTGTCGTCTGCCGGCGTTGCTCGTGTGGTGGGAAGTCAGTCGCCGACTCGGCCACCGACGCAAGCCCACCTTCAAACAGTTCACGAACCTGTTCATAAGAGGAATCTTCGGGAAGGATTTGGTGTCTGCCCAGAACGCGCCGCGTGTATGCGTCCACCACGAACACCGGATGATTTCCGGCGTAAAGAAGAATGGAATCGGCAGTCTCAGGACCGATGCCATTCAAAGCCAGGAGCTCTTCGCGTAGTGCGGTGGTGGGCTGCGCAAACATTCTGGCCAATGATCCCGCATAGCGATGATCGAGGAACTTAACGAAGAGCTTCAGACGTCTGGCTTTTTGCCGAAAATATCCCGCGGGCCGAATCAGGCGTTGTAAGGTTCTCAGAGGTATGCGCCGTATTCCAGCCACACTGAGCACCCGCGTCTGGCGCAAGTTCACCATCGCTTTTTCCACGTTTGTCCACGCCGTATTCTGCGTCAGATAGGCGCCCACAACCACCTCGAAGGGCGACCGCGCCGGCCACCAGTGCTGTCGTCCCCACGCGCGAAACAAGGTGTTGTAATAGATACGAATCTCCTGCTCTTTGTGCTCCGTTGGCAAATTAAAAATCCTTATTTCACCGAGTGTACTCCCGCCCGTCCTGCTGCATTCGCAAGCCCCGAATATCCCGCTGCGCTTACCGAAGTGCATGTACCTGGGTCTGCGATCCCGCGGGAAATCTTGGAAAAGCTTATCCGGCGCGGGTTCAATCGGCTCTTCCGCATTTCATCGAGGATGCCGGCCAGTCCAAGTACCACGGTAACTGGTGCGGTAATCGGCTTACTGTGACAATTTGTGTCACCACAAAGCACTTGGGCTCTGTCCCCAGCGAAGCTAGTGATTTGTGTGTATACCGGTTGGCATCGCCGGATGGTTCCATTACGTGGTTAGGAGATAGATCATGTCTCAACGGCTGGGCGATCTTCTTGTCAAAGAGAAGATCATTACCCCAGAGCAGTTGGAACAAGCGACGAAAGCGCAAAAGGAGCAGAATTGCCGCCTGGGCTCTGCCCTGGTGAAGCTCGGCTTTCTTACTGACGAAGACGTCACTAATTTTCTCTCCCGCCAGTACGGCGTTCCCGCCATCAATCTTTCCTACTTTGAAATTGATCCGGCGGTCGTGAAACTCATCCCGTTCGAGACCGCGAAACGCTATCAGATCCTTCCGCTGAGCCGAGTTGGGGCGTCGTTGACCATCGCCATGGTCGATCCCACCAACGTGTTCGCGATGGACGACATAAAGTTCATGACCGGTTTCAACATCGAGCCGGTTGTGGCCTCGGAAAGCTCGATCCTCGCGGGTATCGACAAAGCGTACGGCGCCACCAAAGAAGAAGATCTCGAAACCGTGATGCAGTCGATGTCTGACGAGAGCGACATCGAAGTACAAGCCGAAGAGCAGGAGATGGAGCTCTCGCAGCTTGAAAAAGCTGCGGACGAAGCTCCCGTCGTCAAGCTGGTCAATCTTGTGCTGACCGATGCGGTCAAACGCGGCGCCAGCGACATTCACATCGAGCCATACGAAAAGGAATTTCGCGTACGCTTCCGCATAGACGGCGTACTGCAGTCGATCATGTCTCCACCCATGAAGCTGAAAGACGCCATCACGTCGCGCCTGAAAATTATGGCCAAGCTCGACATCAGCGAAAAGCGTCTGCCGCAAGACGGCCGCATCATGCTGAAGATGAACAT
>JASIEN010000113.1 GCA_030045935.1 Candidatus Sulfotelmatobacter sp. | reverse complement strand
CCGTGACTTGCTCATACGGTTGTTTTCCGATGTTAACCGCGCGATGAACGCGGGTCCCCGGCGGTTCCCACTCGACCTGACCCGGTGTGATCTCAATCCGCTGGCTCTCTCCGTCGCGGTATTCAATGGAGAGGAGATCGCCTCCTAAAACCACCGCTACTCTGGGAAACGGATCACGGTGCCACGGCATCGCCTCGCCGGGAGCAAGACGCAGGCGGTGCACCGTGGTGGTTCCTTCGTGAAAGAGGATTTCATCCGTCATTGCGCGTTCCTGCGCTTCAGCTCTGTTCGGCTTCTAATATAGTCACGGATAAAGTCACGGAATCGGCTTGCGCACCCACCATGCTCGGCGACGGACATGCTTAATCTAGGAAATCGAAACAATCACGCGTCCCGGTTTAACGGGATGCTCGACAAGTTCATGAGCGCGCGCAATCTGATTCAATGGCACAATCTCCGCAATGTCGAGTCCCTTCCAACCGGCTTCAAGCGCCTTGTTAATGTCGCGAGTTGCTTCGATCTTGGCGTCGGAGGGGATGTCGTCACTGCCCACGAAAAAAAGCCTCGCGTTCACAAAGACAAGCTGCCACACGGGAGTCTCCGCCATTGGGACATTGGTAGCATAAGTTGCAATGGAACCACCCTGCGCTAACAGCTCCGTGTCGGTTTTGATGTTTGCAGCGAAAGCGACTTCGACGATGTGATGAATTCCGTCCGGGGCCTGCGCGCGGAGTTGCTGAGCCAGGCCTTCACCAGAAAGCAAGACCTCATCCGCTCCCGCTCGCTTAGCGATCTCCTTGTCTATCTCGGAGCGACACGTGGCGATGACTCGCGCTCCCGTTCGACTTGCCAGTTGAACGGCGCAAGCTCCCACTGCGCCAGCGCCGCCTTGCACCAGAACCGTCTTTCCCTCGACCGAACCTCCGACGTCAAGGGCTCGATGCGCTGTGATGCCGGGAATGCCGAGACACGCGCCCTGCTCCAGCGGCACGGCTTCGGGTAGTGGAACCACCTGTCTCAGCGGAAGCACGGTGTACTCGGCGGCAGTTCCGAAGGGGCGATAAGACTGAGCGCCGTAGCACCAAACGCGGCGACCGATCCACTCGCGCGGAACCTCTTCGCCGACCGCATCAACCATACCCGAACCATCACTGTGAGGAATGACGCGCGGATACGGCATACCAAGGCCAAACGAGTCTTCCCGTTTCTTGACGTCGCCTGGATTAACGCCTGAGAAAGCGACCCGAAGCCGAACCTCGCCTGCGCGGGGCTGCGGGTCGTCCATTTCTCCGACGATCAGCACGTCCCGCGCGGGACCCTGTTTCTCGTACCATGCCGCTCGCATGATTTTCTTTTTCCAAGGTTCCAAGTCTATATTTCCAGACTGTACCAGCGCCACAGTCTGCTATTGGCCCCGCGTGCTATAATCTGTCTTCGCCTGCGCATAATCGAGGCAATCCAGTGATCTCCTCTGAGGGCGAATTCCGCATCAATTAAGATTATTAAACACGAGGTCGAACCATGTCCGGCCATTCCAAATGGGCCACAATCAAGCATAAGAAGGGCGCGTTGGACGCCAAGCGCGGCAAGATTTTTACTCGGTTGATTAAGGAAATCAGCATTGCCGCCAAGAACGGCGGCGGCGATCCCGACTCCAACCCGCGCCTGCGCACCGCCATTACGGCCGCCAAGGCCGAGAACATGCCTGCCGACAACATCAAGCGGGCGATTCAGCGCGGCACGGGTGAGCTGCCCGGCGCCACTTACGAAGAATTCTCGCTGGAAGGCTACGGGCCGGGCGGCGTGGCGCTGCTGCTCGACATCAACACCGATAATCGCAACCGCACGGTCAGCGAAATCCGCCACGTCTTTACCAAAAACGGCGGCAACATGGCTGAGGCGGGGGCCGTTTCGTGGATGTTCCATAAGAAAGGCGACATCATCATTCCCAAGCCCGCCGCAAAAGAAGACGATCTGATGAACATCGTTCTTGAAGCAGGCGGGGAAGACTTGAATGATGACGGCGAGAACTGGGAAATCCTGACTGAACCTTCCGCCTATGAGGCCGTTCTCGAAGCCGTAAAGAGAGCTGGCATCGAACCGGCATCATCGAGTGTCGCGTGGATTCCCCAGAATTACATCAAGCTGGAAGGTCAGGCGGCGAGCACGATGATTCGTCTGATGGAAGCTCTGGAAGAGCACGACGACGTACAAAACGTGCACTCGAATTTCGATATCGACCAGAAGCTGCTGGAGGAAGTGGCGGGCTGAGGTCGATTGAGTTTTTAATATCCAAGAAGCCGTCCATCGCGGGCGGCTTTTTTAGATGGGAAAAGAGGTTTTGGTGCGAAGAAAGAAACTGTTGACGCCGACCATTTCCCGCGCAGGCACAAGTTGATTGCCAAGGCGACCGGAAGTTTTCAACACCGGCGTGGAAAATTCTGTGGAAAAATGCGGAAGTATTTTCGTAAGTTGTTAATACTGAAACGTTTCAGCATTTTGCACCGGAGCGGGTGCTGCAAATTTCATATGGTTAAAGAAAGTTCGTTTCTGTACCTCGTGTAACTCTTAAGCTAGCTTCGCGAACTTTGCGGCGCTTCTTTGCGCCCTCGGCACTTCAAGATTTTTCTGACCTAGAATGAGCGATCGGTCCTTCTCGAAACAAAACGTAGCGTAATTTGAAACTTCGACTCGACAAGCTGCTGGTGGATCGCGGATTGGCAGGCTCCCGCGAGCGCGCCCGGGCCTTGATCCTCGCTGGCAAGGTTCTCGTTGATGAGCAGAAGATCGATAAATCGGGGGCGCAGGTCGAGAATGATGCTGTTATTCGCCTGCTCGGTGATGATCTGAGATACGTCAGCCGCGGCGGAGTGAAGCTCGAACGTGCGCTGCAGCACTGGAAAATCAAAGTCAGCGACAAGGTTTGCCTCGATGTGGGTGCTTCCACGGGCGGTTTCAGCGATTGCCTATTGCAGCATGGCGCGGCGCGCGTGATTGCCGTCGACACGGGTTATGGACAAATGGATTTCAGATTGCGCCAGGATGCTCGCGTGCGGCTGCTGGAGAAGACAAACGCGCGTTATCTGACAAAAGAGTTGCTTGGTGAGACTGTCGATCTCATCTCCGTAGATGTGTCATTTATCTCGGCGGTGTTGGTTTTGCCTCCGGTGATTCATTCGGCTTTTCCAGCCGAAGAGCAAACGGGCCGCGAGGTAATCGTGCTGGTAAAACCACAATTTGAGGCGGGCAGGGAATTCGTGGGCAAGGGTGGCATTGTGCGCAATGAGGCCGCACAACTGGCGACTGTTCAGAAAGTGCAAGCGTGCTTGCTGGA
The DNA here is from genome assembly GCA_030045935.1 of Candidatus Sulfotelmatobacter sp. GTDB lineage: Bacteria > Acidobacteriota > Terriglobia > Terriglobales > Acidobacteriaceae > Sulfotelmatobacter. The sequence continues at coordinate 3,617 of JASIEN010000113.1, read as the reverse complement.
ACTCGGCGCCGCCAACACTGACGTTATTGACTCGCCCATTCTTGGTGCGGAAGGGAACCGCGAGTTCCTGCTTTTTGGAGTCTTCTAATCCTCGGTGCCCACTGCGTTTCAGGTTTCTTCCAGGAATTCTGTACAATCTCTCTTTCCCATCGACATGGCGCGCACCCGCTCATCTTCCCCGTCAAAAGTCGCTGCCATCATCTCGCGGCCGGGGCGGCCCGAGGTCGCCCGTACCCTCCCCGAGCTTTTCAAGTGGCTGCACAGTCACGGATATCACGTGGTGGTCGATCCGGAAACGGCCAAGTACTGCGATGGTCAGGAAGAGTTGTTGCGCTCGCAGATGTCGTCGCGTTCATTGGATCTTGTAGTCGCGCTCGGCGGAGACGGCACTCTGCTCTCGGCCGTGCGGGAGACGGCAGGCGCGGACGCTCCGTTGTTGGGGGTGAACCTGGGTTCGCTCGGTTTTCTTACCGATGTTCCCCTGCCGGCATTGTTCTCCATGCTGGAATCGATCACCCAAGGCCTCGCTGGGATTGAAAGGCGCACACTTATGCAGTGTGAACTGCTGCGTGGGAAAAAAGTAGTCGGTGTTTACAGCGCATTTAACGATGCTGTCGTAAATAAGACGGCGGCGGCCAGGCTGAATGAGTATGATGTGTTCGTCGATAAAGTTTTCGTTTCGCGCTATCGGGCCGATGGCATGATCGTGGCCACGCCGACGGGATCGACTGCATACTCCCTGTCTGCCGGTGGCCCGGTGCTTATGCCAACCGTGCATGCCTTCGTGATCACTCCCGTAGCGCCGCATTCGCTGACCACCCGACCGCTGGTAGTTCCGGATTCGTCTGTGGTCGAAGTGCTGACATGCACGGATGGTGGACTGGCGTATCTCAGCCTCGATGGCCAGCCCGGTCTCAACCTGCAGGATGGCGACCGCGTACGCTGCCGGAGGTCAGACCACGTTGTCACGCTCTATCGCACCGAAGCCGACTTCTTCCACGTGCTTCGCAGCAAGATGAAGTGGGGGGAAAGATAGATCGGGTCAGTTTGCCAGTCCCAGAGGCGAACTTTTTCTCCGGGTGGCGTCATCCTGAGCGCAGCCGTTTTTCAGGCGGAGCGAAGGATCTCCATGCCCACAACGCGCAATCTATACTCTCTCATTTTGCAATAGCTGCTGCACCGTTTCCCGGTGACGAATGACTTTGACGGAATTCTTGGCGACCAACACCTCCGCCGGGCGTGGACGGGAATTGTAATTGGAAGCGAGTGCCATGCCATACGCTCCTGTATCGAGAATCGCCAGCTGATCACCCTCTTTTACTTCCGGCAATTCCCGGTCACGGGCGAAGAAATCCCCCGACTCGCAGATTGGTCCGACAACGTCGGCGGTTTCTTTCTTTGCCAAATCGCCGCTCGTTTTCTGTGGCCCCGACTGCACCACGGGAACGATTTCGTGGTGGGCGCCGTAAAGCGCGGGCCGAATAAGGTCATTCATGGCGGCGTCGACAATCAAAAAACGCTTGCCATCGTTTTGCTTCTTATACAACACGGACGTGAGCAGCACGCCGGCAGGACCGGCGATTGACCGCCCAGGCTCCAGCAGAAGGTGTACATTCAAACCACGCAATGGCTGAGTGACGGCCCGCGCATAGTCTGCGACATAACCGTCGAAATCGTTTTCCGCTTCGTCATAGGCAATTCCCAGTCCCCCGCCAGTGTCGACATAATTGATGTTGTGACCGTCGAAACGCAAGTCCTTGACGAGTTCTGTCACTCGCGCCATCGCCTCTCGAAATGGAGACGCGTCGGTAATTTGAGACCCGATGTGCACGCTGACTCCAGCAACTCTCAAGTGTTTTGCCGCCGCCGCTTTGGCATAGAGGTCGCGGGCGCGGTCGATCGGCACTCCAAACTTGTGCTTGTGCAGTCCGGTGGCAATATAAGGATGCGTGTCAGCCGCCACGTCGGGATTGACGCGAAGCGCCACGCAAGCGGTTTTTCGCAACTTTCCGGCGCACTCGGCCAGGACCGAAAGCTCTGACTCGCTCTCGACGTTGAAAATCAGAATCCCGGCTTTCAATGCCGAAGTGATTTCGCTGCGAGTTTTTCCCACGCCAGAAAATACGGTCTTTTTCGCCGCGTGGCGGTCGGCCGCCAGCACGCGCTCGAGTTCGCCGCCGGAGACCACATCGAAACCGCATCCTTCGTGCGCGAGCAAGCGCAAAACGCTGAGATTGGAATTGGCTTTGACGGAATAGCAGACAGTGTGCGGAAATCCACGAAAAGCTTTTTCAAATGCCGCGAGACGTGCCCGAATCGTGCTCGTGGAATAAACGTAAAGCGGCGTTCCGAAGCGGGCGGCGAGCTTCGGCAGAGGAACGTCTTCACAAAACAGTACGTAATCGGAAACGAGACGGGCTGATTTTCTCGCCGCCCGGTACACGAATCCCGGCGGCCGCTCGAAATCAGCGTAAGGAGATTTCATTGCCTTGCTGCGGCCGCTCATTTTTTCTTGGGAGCAGACGCCGACGGGCCATCCTTGACCTTGATAGCCACCACGGTCTGATCGTCGAAGGTCTCGACGCCCGCAGAGAACTCGGCGACAGCTTTGAAAATTAAGTCGACCACACAGTCGGCCGAACGGCCCCCGCAACCGGCAATGATTGCTTCCACGCGGGCGCGTCCGAACAGTTCGTCGCTGCGGTTGCGTGCATCGAGAATGCCGTCGGAGAAGAAAACAAACAAATCTCCCGGTTTCATCTGAAAATGGAACTCGTCGTAGCTGGCGTCATCAAAAAGGCCGAGCGGCAGGCCGGTCGCTTCGACTACCTCAGCCGTTCCAGCGTGCAGGTAAACCGGGCGCGGTAAGCCGGAATTGGCAACGACGAGCGTGCGATGAGAATCGTCCCACACTGCATAGATCAGCGAGACGAACTGGCCTTCGATGCGCCGTTCCGCCAGCGACAAATTTACGGCTGAGAGCATGTCGGCCGGGGGCGGCTCGACCGGCGCATGTGACCGCAAAATGCCGCTCACCAGCGCGGCGTAAATCGCCGCCGGTGCGCCTTTGCCGCTCACGTCACCCACTACGATTCCGAGGCAGGAAAGCGAATAAGGAATGAAGTCGTAAAGATCTCCGCCGATGGTGCGCGCGGGAATAAATTTCGCGGCGAGTTCGAGATGTTCCAGCTTCGGCAACGTCTGCGGGAGCAGCCGCATTTGCAGCTCACGCGCCAATGATAGATCGCGTTCCAACCGGCGCTCCTGGCGGGCGATTTCTTCATACAGGCGCGCGTTCTCGATGGCAATGGCCACCTGCGCGGCCAGGGTCATCATGGTGCGGCGGTGATCTTCGGTGAAAAATGCGCGGCGGGTGTGCTCGAGATCAAGCACGCCGATGACTTTGTCTTTGTAAATCAGTGGTACTGCCAACTCTGATTTCGTTTCGGGATTGCCCTCGATGTAGCGCGGATCCTTGCTGACGTCGGCAACCAGAACCGCGTGGCGGGTTTCGGCAGCATATCCGACCAGGCCCCGTCCGAGTGGGATGTCGTTTTTCATGTGGGCCTTCTCATTGAAACGCAATGAGAAACGATGCTGCAGCATTTGCCCCGACG
>JASIEN010000112.1 GCA_030045935.1 Candidatus Sulfotelmatobacter sp. | reverse complement strand
TTGCAAACGGCGACCTTCGCGATCCGCCCCGGCAAGACGTTCTTCTGCCTGAGCCAGCTGATTACGCAGCCGTGCCGCCGCCGAAACATTGTCGAAAATGGTGACCCGAAATTCTTCCTGTTGCCGCTCCACTTCCGCCAGTGCAGCCGCTGCGGCCGTACCCTCCTGTAGCGCCAGTGCCAACTCCTGCTCCGCCGCTGCCAAATCCGCCGCCGCCGATTCCAGCACCTGGCGGTTGGAATCACGCTCAGCCTCGAGCGAACGTAGTCTTTGCCGCGCCTGCACAAGCTCCGCTTCAGCTGCCGCAGCGCGGGCGACAAGTTCGGCACAACGTTCTTCGTTATGCCGGCGCCGCGCCCGCGTACGGTCGATTTCGATTTCGATCTGACTCAAGCGTTCGCGATTTTCGCGCAGCTCGCTTTCAATCTCGTAACCGCGCTCTGTGCTCTCGCTATGCTCGCTTTCAAGCTGCTGCACAGCGCCGGTTCGCTGCTGCATTTCTGCGGTCAAAGCATTGAGCTGCGCGTCCAGTTCCTGACGCTCTCTTTCGTTTGCGGCGAACTTGCTCGCCAGCACGATCCGCAATTGCGTGCGCATTTCGTCGCGCAGCTTCGCATAACGCTCCGCCTTCGAGGCCTGCCGCTTCAGCGAATTCATCTGCCGCGTGACTTCGTCGAAGATGTCATTCACGCGCGAGAGGTTTAACTTCGCATCTTCCAGGCGAGCCTCGGCCAGGCGCTTCTTGGTTTTGAATTTTGTGATTCCTGCCGCTTCTTCGAGGATTGCCCGCCGGTCTGTCGGACGGCTGCTCAGAATCTGACCGATGCGTCCCTGCTCGATCAACGCATACGTCTCTGGACCGAGGCCCGTCCCCATGAACAGTTCCTGAATATCGCGCAAGCGGCACAACTTGCCATTCAGCAGATACTCGCTGTCGCCCGAGCGGAACAGCCGCCGAATGACGACAATTTCACCCGCATGAAACTGCTGCTGATTGAATTTGCGCCGCCGAATCTTGAGCACCACCTGCTGCGGCGCGGCGACCGAGGCCGAGTCAATCGGAGTTACACGGGCAAGCGTCCCCTTCGGCAAAGAAAACACCGGCTCATCCTCTGGGAAGGCAATCGAGATCATCGTGATCTTCGAGCGCGGCACTTCCACTTCTTCCGTTTTTCCCGGCTGTGCTTCATCGATAGCACGCTCAGTTTCTTCCGCAGCACGTACTCTAACTTCTGTTTCATCCCAATCGTCGGCTGCGCTCGCTGACTCTGCCGGGAATTCATCCTGGATGTCGATTTCCGTTGGCGCCTGCGCATCCGCGCCCGGATACTGCTCGGGATCGATCAGCGTAAGAGACACTTCCGCCATGCCGGTCGGTTTGCGGTCACGTGTGCCGGCAAAGATCACATCTTCCATGCGCGATCCGCGCAGCGTTTTGGCCGACTGCTCGCCTAGCACCCATGAGATGGCGTCGGCAATGTTCGACTTGCCGCAGCCATTGGGCCCGATGATTGCCGCGATGCCCTCGCCGTGGAACTTGAGGTCGGTGCGATCGCAGAACGATTTGAAGCCGAGAATCTGAAGCCGCTTCAGTTTGAGCAACGTGGACTCCTTCGCGGCAGCGGCCAGTCACCAGCGGCCGGTTGCCAGTTTGTGAGGGAACGCGCCGTGTTTACCAGGCGGATTCCCGCGCCTGCGCAAAGATGCTTGTTCAGATTCCATCCGTCCCAGGCTGGTGAGGGCGGGCACAAATTTAACCAACTGTAACGGTCGAAGCGGGCCGGGGTCAAGCAATATAACACCATATGTTGTATGGCCTTATACACAAGCGCGTTAGGTTGAACATGCATTGCAGTCCGCAGTCGGTTTTTCAGACGAGGACTTGATGAGGTGGGAGAACCGCGAGAGCTGAAATCAGAGTAGCGCAGTGGAACGACCAGTGCAATCGATTCTTCGGTCCGTCGATTTGACCACATCGAGTTATTGAGTGCCAGGAATGAATCTCCAATCCCCCAACCCGGAAGTTCCTCCTGCTTGCTTTTCCACGGCACAGAGGGCATGATGGGCAAGCTTTTCAACGCCGTTGCTGGACAGGAGTTTAATAGAAATGAACCGTCGAATTAGATTCTCAAAGGCTTTCGTGGTGGCAGGGGCGGCGATCGTTTCCCTGACTATTCTTGCTGTCTCTTCTCGCGCTTATGCGCAGGAACGTGTCGAGGGAGTTTTTAACGGGCACCGCATTATCTATCCAGAGTCGAGCATTCCCAAGCCAGGACAGCATCATACGAACTATTTTTTTGTTGATTCCGATCAACCGTCTGCGGGCCCTCCCGCTGGAGTGGAGACCCCAGGATCGGTTGCCTGTGTGTACCAGTTGGTGAGTGGGCCGGCGGGTTGTCCGGTAGCCACCAGCACCGCCGTGCCCACGGGAGGCTGGGGAGCGGTCGCCCTCGTTGACGCTGGCGACTATCCGAACGCAGCTTCGGACCTGGCCGCATTCTCAAGCTATTATGGTCTCCCGGCTCCGGACTTCACCATCGCCTACGTCGGCAACAAGACGCCGCCTTCCTATGGAGACTGGGAGGTCGAAGAAGCGCTTGACATTGAGTGGGCCCACGCCATGGCGCCCAATGCGAAGGTTTATCTGGTGGTATCCAAGCTTTGCGCGACGGGCACGTGCGATACCGATCCCTTCTGGTCGGCGGTATCCCTTGCGACGAAACTGGTCAAAGAAGCCGGCGGCGGTGTTATCAGTATGAGCTGGGGAGATCCCGAGTGGAGTGGCGAAACCAAGTACGATTCCTACTTCAAGAACAAGAAGGTCGTCTACTTTGCCGCGGCCGGTGACTCGGGGTTGGGCGTCAGCATTTATCCCGGGGCATCGCCCAATGTGGTTTCGGTTGGAGGAACGTATTTCAATCGCGATCCCGACGGCAACTTCACCTACGAGAGTTACTACACGGGTGGAGGCGGTGGTGACATCAGCCCGTACGAGCCGCGACCAGCCTATCAGGACGGAGTGGAGAATGTGGTCGGCAGCCAGCGCGGATATCCCGACGTTGGCTCCGATTTCTGCTGTGCGCCCATTTACTTGAACGGCGCATGGTATGCGGTGGGCGGAACGAGCTGGGCCTCTCCAACCTTCGCCGGGATTGTGAACGCCGCTGCCAACGAGGCGAAGGGCAGCGTAGCCGAGCTGACGATGATGTATGACGAGCTTGCCATTCCGGCCGAGTATGCCGCCGATTTCAACGACATCACCCAGGGCGCTTCACAGTGCGTGGTGGGCTTTAACGAATGCGACGGCATCGGTTCGGCAAAGACCTACGCGGGCAAATAAGGGGTTGGAAGGAAACGGCTTCGGCGCGGTGTTCGGCCTCTCCGAACAGATCAGGGGAGATCAACGTCCGGAACTTGGAATGAATAGCCGCATCCGACGAAGTGACCCACGGTTGCCGAAGAGAGGCCGTAGCCGATATGAAAGTTCAACTGATTTGCACGACGCGGTCCTACACGGTGCCTCGACGCTCACGCCCCGCTGCCGAGACAGAGGGGGGTTGACTTTTATCCTCCCAAGAGCAGCCGTTCCAGCACCGGGCCAATAACCAATGCCGGAAGATGGCTCAACGCCACGATAATGACCAGGCAAGCTGATAGAAGGAGCCCGAACGTAAGAGAATGAGTTGGCAGAGTTCCCACTGTGCTCGGAGTACTTCTCTGACGGCCAAAAAGAGCCGCCAAAGCCAATGCCAGAACACCCAGGCCAAAGCGCCCGGCTAGCATCGCAACCGCCGTAGTCAGGTTATAAAACGGCGTGCTTGCGTTCAGACCGCCAAAGCTTTGTCCGTTATTTGCGAAGCAGGAAGTGTAAGCAAACAGAATTCCGGTGAAGCCGTGAGGGCCGCTGTTGGTGGTCAGGCCGGACAGCCCGGCGTGTGTGCTCACAGCTAACGCTGTGAGCGGCAGAATAAATACAGAAGAGGTTAATGCGTAAAGCACGATCATCTTGTTTTCCGCAGGCCCGATCTTTTTGCCAAGATATTCCGGTGTTCGCCCGACCATGAGCCCCGCCAAGAACGCTGCGATCGCGGCAGCCATAACCATGCTGTATAGACCGCTGCCAAGGCCTCCAAAAATCACCTCGCCCAAAAGCATGTTCACGAGCAGCACCATGCCACCGAGGGACGTGTAGCTGTCGTCTTGGGAGTTGTAGGATCCCGTGGCCGTATTCGAGGTCACAACCGCGGTTAGCGTGGAACCGCCAATTCCGAACCGGACCTCCTTGCCTTCCATGTTCCCGCCCGATTGCTTTTGGCTGTGCTGCAGATTGGCTTCGCTAAGCGCAGGAGTTCCTCGTTGCTCAAAATGGTGAACGTACGCGAGACCCAGACAAAAGAAGAGAACCATCACCCAATAAAAAACCCACCCTTGTTGAGGCTGGCGAACCATGCGGCCGAACGTGTTCGTCAATGCCGCGGGTATGAGAACAATCGACAACATTTCGAGAAAGTTGGTGAAGGGCGTGGGGTTCTCGTAGGGATGAGCTCCATTGGCGTTGAAAAAGCCGCCGCCATTGGTGCCGAGGTTCTTGATTATTTCCAGCGCGGCCACAGGGCCTTGGGGTATGACCTGCTTTTGCCCTTCGACCGCAGTTGCGACCGCATAGTGGTGGAAATTCATGGGAACGCCTTGCGCCACGAGCAGCACGGCCCCAATCAACGCTCCGGGTACAAGAACCCACAGCAAGGAGCGGGTCAGATCAACCCAGAAATTACCGAGAGTATTCGATACCTGGCGGGCCAAACCCCGGATAAAAGCAATACCGACAGCCAGTCCTGCGGCCCCAGCGAGGAAGTTCTGTACGCAGAGTCCCACCATCTGGCTGAAATAAGTCATGGTGTTCTCGCCGGCATATGCCTGCCAGGTGGTTGTAGTCGAGAAGCTGATGGCCGTGTTTAAAGCGAGATCTCCTGACAGTGGGGTCGTTTGGTACTGCGGAAAAAACCAGGGAAGAAAGTGTTGAATTCTGAGAATAAGGTACAGCAGAAACGTACCGCTGAGACCAAATAATACGAAGCAGATCGCATATTCCCCACCCGTCATCTCCCAGTTGGGATCAACCTTGGTAATGCGGTAGATAAACCGCTCAACAGGAAGGCACAGGCGATCGAGCGTAGTCGGTTCCCCCGCAAAGACCCGCTCGATGTATCCGCCCAGTGGTTTTACAAGGGCGGTCACAATGACCAGAAACAAGAAATATTGAGCAGCGCTGTAGAAATCCACTGAGCCTATTCGAGGTTCCCAGAAATCAAGCTACTCTGATTCCCCGAGGGAGTCCACAGCTAAGCGACAGCGAGGCGCGGCTGTCCGCTGTGTTGAGTGCCACTTTTCTCTACTGTTCATACGCCCCAATATTGATCTGCCCGTTGCTATTAATCCGCGGGTTGCCCGCGTAATCCGTGTCGCCGTAAATCGAGCTGCTATTGCCACAGTATCCTGCGCTGCACGTCAGGCTTGTGCTGCCGGCGTTGATGGCTGGTGAATTGGAAGCCACGTCCAGATTCGGCGGCGTCGAACTCAGGTCATCGAACAGCGGATTTGCGTTAGGTGAATCGGCGTCTTCTCCGCTGCCCGACTGGTACGCAGCGTAGCTCTTGTAGTTGTACTTGCCCGCCCAATCGATCGAAGTGCCCTGCAGGTAGCCCGCCTTCGAGTAGTAAAGGTTCCAGTTCAAAGTCGCCGGCGGAGCCGGATACTCTGACGTCGCTTTCACAAAGCTGTAGATCCAGACGTTCTGCTTTCCCGCATACACAATGTTGTTCTCGAAAATATTTCCCGACGACGATCCTGAGTGAAACTGAATCTGGAACTCCCCACCGCCATTCTTCGTGTTGTTGTTGTAAAACGTGTTGTTGACGACAACCACGTGATCGCTACCCCCGACGTTATTCGAATAGCCCCCAAAGGTGACGCCGACCGTATTGGAATCGTAGAAGACGTTGTTGCGGATGGTGACATAGCTGCTGTCGTCGCCGAAGTTCTCGCTGGCTGCCTCCATCGCGATATCGCATCGGTAGACCGTGTTGCGCTCGAAGACCACGTACTGGCAACCGTCGCAGTACAGGCCGTCAGCATCGTACTCGTATCCTTCGCCCGGGTTTTTAATAGCGCTGATGTTGTAAACCGTATTGCCGCTGATCTCGCCATAGCTGGCCCGGTCGTAACCCGTGGGTCCAACGCCCTCGAACCCGATCGCATCGATGCCAATGTTGTCGTTGTCGTGAATGATGTTGTTAGACACAACGAAATTCTGCACGTTGCCGTTGTAAGTCGTGGTCTCGCTCTCGCCGGTGAGGCATCCCGTCACGGTGTTGCCGCTCACGGTTACGCTCAGAGGAGTAGTGCTCGTTCCGAAAACTCCGATGCCGTAGGCGTTCCCGTTTTTCCCGGCCGAGGTCCGAATGTTTTTGACCGTATTGTTCAATATGTTGATGCCGCTTCCACTGCCGGCAATCAGGATTCCCGCGGGAACGTAGTTTTTGTTCGAAGTCTTGTAGTTCTTGAGGGTGAAGCCTTCGATGGTCAGGTAGCTCACGCCCGCTGCCGATCCGATGGTGAACAGCCCTTGCGTGTTGCAACACAAAAAGTTGTTGCCGGTCTCGAAGCCGGGCGTTGTACAGCAGGCCACGCTGGCGCCGTCGACATTGGCAACACCCTGTCCGTTGAAGACGATGGGCTCGGAAGATGTTCCCGAGTTGGCAAAACTCACACTCTCACGGTAGGTGCCGGCCTCCACATACACCGTAGCGCCGGCCGTCACTGTGCTGGCCGCATGCTGAATCGTGCGCCAGGGAGAGCTGGCGCTGCCGGAATTCCTGTCGTTACCGCTTGGGGAGACGTAGAAAGTTGCGCCGGGCTGAGCGCCGAGCCAGTGTGGTACGAAGATGACGAAAGCGAAACAGAGTGCTGCGAGGCGGGCCATTGTGTATCTCCCGGCTGGTTTTCCGCACAGCTTAGGCCAACTTACGGATTGTTGTCAATGGTTATGTTTACTTTCGTTTAGGGATAGGAAGTAGCGCGGTCCCTGATCGCCTTGCGAAATTACTCTCCCAGCTTCTCGAAGAACAGACAGATCGTTTCTATTCCATGATGGAAGTTGGGAATATGAAACTTCTCGTTGGGCGCGTGCAGATTGTCGTCGGGTAGTCCGAAGCCCATCATGACGGTGGGAATCTTCAACGCCTGATAAATGTCGTTAACGATGGGAATCGATCCGCCGCTGCGAATGAACACCGTATTTTTCTTGAAGGTTTCGTGCAGCGCATCAGTTGCAGCCTTGATGTAAGGGTTGTCTGTGTCCACAACGCTGGCCGGGCCTTTGCTGTGAACCGTGATTTTTGTCTCAATCCCCTTGGGAGTGAGTTTTTTCACGAAGGCTGTGTATTTCTTCAAGATGTCGTCCGGATCCTGGTTCGGTACCAGACGCATCGAAACCTTTGCCTTTGCTTTGGCCGGTATAACGGTCTTCGCACCTGCGCCAATGAAACCCCCCGGCATGCCATGAACTTCCAGTGTGGGCCGCGCCCAGGTGCGGTACAAAACTGAATATCCCGGCTCGCCGGTCAAAACTTTCGATCCCACTTCCGTCTTTCGATAATGCTCTTCGTTGAACGGAAGCCGCTTCCATGCCTTCAGCTCGTCTTTGCTCGGTGCTTTCACGTTCTTATAGAACCCAGGAATAAGAATGTGCCCCTTCGCATCCTTCAACTGGCTGATGATCTCGCACAGCGCAAAAAATGGATTGGGCGCCGCTCCTCCATACACGCCGGAGTGCAAATCGACCATTGCGCCGGTCGCTTCGATTTCCGTATAAACCAGCCCGCGCAGCCCGACGCACAATGTCGGCAGATTGGGCGCAAACAGTTCCGTGTCGCAGACGAGTGCAAAATCAGCTTTCAGCTTTGATTTCTCTTTGCGCACGTACTCGGCAATCGACTCACCACCAACTTCTTCCTCGCCTTCAAACAACACTTTCACATTAATCGGCAGCTTGCCATCGCCGGTCTTCATTAGCGACTCGAGCGCCTTCACTTCCATCCAAAGCTGTCCCTTGTCGTCCACGGCACCGCGAGCGTAAATGTTGTTGTTGCGCTCGGTGGGCTCAAAAGGAGGCGTCTTCCATTCATCCAGCGGATCGGGCGGCTGCACATCGTAGTGCGCATAGCACAGCACAGTCGGCTTTCCGGGAGCGTGCAGCCAATCGGCGTATAGAAGCGGATGCCCCTTGGTCGGAATGACCTCGACATTTTCCATGCCGATGCGGCGCAATTCGTTGGCGACGAAATTAGCCGCCTTCTCGACGTCGGATTTGTGTTCTTCCAGTGTGCTCACGCTTGGAATGCGAAGCAGGTCTTTCAGTTCGCCCAGAAACCGCTGCTGATTATTGCGTGCGAAATCCACTGCGGGAGAAGCCATAAAGGATCCTTTCTGATGCGCGAGGACGCGCGGAGGATATTAGCTGATTGATTGCTGAAACGCACCAGTATACGCCGATTGCAGGCCCGCTGCCGCGACTCGCAGAAGGGGCGGCCGCATTCGTCCGTCCCAGCCAGGCAAAGACGACGACTAGAATCGCGCAGGCGAAAAAGCCGCAATGTCGAACCCCGGATGTTCTCCCGCCACCACGCCTGCCATAATCTTCGCCGTCACTGGCGCGAGCAGAATTCCATCGCGAAAATGCCCAGTCGCAACGTAGTATCCTGGTGTCGCCGTTTCTCCCAGAATCGGTAGTCCATCCGGAGTTCCCGGCCGCAGCCCAGCCCAATCTTCGAGAATCCGCGCATTCTTCAAGTCCGGAATGAGCGCTACTGCAGCCCTCCGCAGCCGCTGGATCGTATCCGGATCAGTGCGCTTATCGAAGCCAGCTTCTTCCATGGTCGTTCCCACTAGAATCCGTCCATCACTACGCGGGATTACATAAACTTCGGGCGAGCGAATCACGTGCTTGATTAAATCGCGTGATTGCGAAACCAGATAGAGCATCTGTCCCTTCACCGGCCGCGTGG
>JASIEN010000111.1 GCA_030045935.1 Candidatus Sulfotelmatobacter sp. | reverse complement strand
GTGATCGATTCCGATGTGGTGAACGCCATGGCGTTGCCCGGCGGTTTCTTCTACGTGAACTCAGGGCTGATTCTGGCCGCCGATGAAGAAGCCGAACTGGCAGGCGTGATGGCGCACGAAATCTCGCACGTGGCAGCCTGCCACGCAGCGCGAGAACAGACCCGCTATACGCTGCTGCAAATGGCGTCAATTCCCTTCATCTTTATGGGGGGCGGAATTGGATACGCTGGCTACGAGGCTTCGGGCTTCGCCGGCTTGTTCGGCATTCTGAAGTTCTCGCGCGAATTCGAGGCCCAGGCGGATTATCTCGGAATCCAGTACATGTACCGTGCGGGCTACGATCCTTCGGCCTTCGTTTCTTTCTTTGAGAAAATTCAGGCTATGGAGAAGAAGAAACCGGGGACGATGTCAAAGGCGTTCGATACGCACCCGCAAACGCCCGACCGAATTGAGAAATCACAGGAGGAAATCCGTAAAATATTGCCATCGAAGCCGCAGTACATCGTGACCACGTCCGAATTTGACGAAGTGAAAGCGAGACTGGCGTCGATCGAGAACAGGCACAAAGTGATCGATCAGAAAGACGCCAACAAGCCGACCCTGCGTCGCACCTCGACCAGCAACGGCGGCGACAATAGCGGAAACGGGCAAAGCGATGATGATCGTCCGACGCTGAAGCGAAGGGATGATTCGTCATCGAACTAGTCAATGAGCGCGTTTCTCAACAACCGGTGGCCACGGCCGCCGGTTTTTTGTCGGCAAAAAGCTTGAAATGCAGCGTGAGCAGGAAGGAACCGCATCAATCACCGATTTACGTGACCGGGATCACAGCCCAGGTTTTCGACGGCAGTTAGGGTAAGCTATATCGTTGTGTGCCTTTACCGCAATGTTAAAGGAGAGCTACTTTTTCATGCCAGAAAACACACTCACCATAACTGATAACCGCACGGGGCAGACCTACACTGTGCCCGTTGAGGACGGCGCCATCCGGGCGATGGCACTGCGACACATCAAGACCGACGCGGAAGATTTTGGGTTGATGACTTACGATCCGGCATTCATGAACACCGCGTCTTGCCGAAGCAGTATTACTTACATCGATGGCGATAAAGGAATTTTGCGGTATCGCGGCTATCCCATTGAAGTGCTGGCCGAGCGCTGCACATTCCTCGAAGTCGCCTACCTGCTGCTTTTTGGAGAACTACCCGCGCAAAGCGATCTCAAGAACTGGACCCACGAAATCACCTTCCACACCATGCTCCACGAATCGACCAAGAAGTTCATGGAAGGCTTTCGTTATGATGCACACCCGATGGCGATGTTCGTCAGCACGGTCGCGGCTCTTTCGAGCATCTACCCCGAAGCGCGGCAAGTGCACGACGTCAACAATCGGCTGCTGCAAATCAAGCGGCTGATCGGCAAGGCGCCTTCCATCGCTGCCATTGCCTACCGGCACAACATGGGCTTTCCCTACGTTTATCCCGATAACGATCTGAGCTATGCGGAAAACTTCATGAACATGTTGTGGAAGATGGTCGAGCCGAAATATGTGGCTAACCCGGTTCTGGCGCGGGCGCTCGACATTCTTTTCATTCTTCACGCCGACCATGAGCAGAATTGCGGCACCAACGCCATGCGTTCAGTCGCGAGTTCCCATGCCGATCCTTATCTTTCGACCGCCGCCGCCGCGGCAGCGCTGGCTGGTCCGTTGCACGGCGGCGCCAATGAAGAAGTGCTGAAAATGCTCGATGAAATTGGCACCAAGGATAATGTGCCGGCTTACATCAAGAAAGCGAAAGAAGGACACACCAAGCTGATGGGATTTGGCCACCGAGTCTACAAGAATTACGATCCCCGCGCCAAGATCATCAAGTGGACGGCGGAACAGGTATTCGAAGTGACCGGTCGCAACCCGAAGCTCGACATTGCCCTGGAACTGGAGCGCATCGCGCTGGAAGACGAGTATTTCGTGAAGCGGAAACTCTACCCCAACGTGGATTTCTACTCCGGGATCATGTATCAGGCGATGGGCTTCAAGCCTTCGATGTTCACCGTGCTGTTTGCGATTCCGCGAACCGTGGGATGGCTCTCGCAGTGGCAGGAACTGATCAACGATCCGGAGCAGAAAATCGCGCGGCCAAGGCAAATTTACACTGGCTACGACAAGCGTGAGTTCATCCCCATGGAAAAAAGAACAGCTCCGATAACGCTGGCAGCGCGTTGAGCTGTTTGTAGACCAGACACACAAGACTGACCGGAGGGCACGAAGGGATACGAAGCTTGTTGGGCTTATATAACCTTGTGCCCTTTCTTAGCATCCGTATCTCCTTGAAATGAGTTTTTGAGCCTCACCTGAGGGATCTTAATTTAATGCCGATGTCTTCTTCGTAGTGGCACTGGCTGGCCGGCGATGCGCCATGACCACATCAGAAATGACGTCGAGGTCAGGTCGATCGCGGGTTCCGTGGTGCTGTAGGACTGCATGTTGTCGCGAAAGACGGCTACGTCAGCGGGGTCGTATGCGCCGTCGTTGCCATTAAAGATGGCAAATGTGTCGACTCCTTTTTTTGGACAGAGCTTCATCCCGGAAACCACACCCGAAGTTGCTGCGTTGGCCGGGCCTTCCGAGGCTGCACCCCAGAGGATCGGCGTTCCACCCGAGGTGCCGTCCAAAGCTCCCGCCAGATTTGCCACTTGATGCTGTATGCAGTTGGGAAAGGTGCTGCCGTCGCCGACGATGAAAGACGATCCCCAGGAGTTGGCGCCGAGAACATTGGCGAGCCAGCGCTGCGAATAGGTGTTATAGCCACTTGAAGCGGTGAGGTAATAGAGTTCGCTCGCCATCACCGAAAGTCCGGCACCGTGCGAGGTTGTATCTCCATTTTGCCAGGGAACACCAAAGCCCCACACGTCGGTTCCCGCCTGCGTGATGGCGACATTCATCTGGTTTTCGAGGGCGGCAAGCATGGTGGCTTGATTCACTGCCAGGCCCTTGGGATTTCCCGCCAATCCTAACGCACGATAAAGCTCGAAATGCGCGAGACCGCTTACGTCGTAGAGATTGAGCGTGTCTTCGTTTCCGGTGTCGTAAATCTTCTGGATGTAGTTGTTGGCGTACTCGGCAGCGTCTTTCAGGTAAGTCATGGGATTCGTGACCGGCAAACCCGGCGGCAGGTTTCCGTCGGCGGACTCAAGAGCTATATAAAGCTCGGTCGCTCCCAGCTCCATGTCGTCGTCCCACACGGTCTCGGGGTAACCATCGAAGGGAACGATGGTGAGCAGACATCCCGATGAGCAGGTGCCGCTGTTCACCGAGCGGGCGGGGTCGGCGAGAGAAGTATTAGCCAGCGCAAAGATGTCCTCGGCATAGAGCAGCGCGGTATTGGCGGCCGTGGGATTCGACGTGCGGTAGAGTTGATAATATTCGGCGAAGTCCGCGGCAAGACGTCCAGAGAGGTTGGGGCTGATTTGCGAGCCTGCGGTTCCGGAAATGAAAACCGGACGATAGCAGATGTAGTAGTAATCGCTGGTGCAATCTTTGTAGTCGTCTGCGGCTTGAGGCAGGGTCCAGATATCGTATTCGGTTTCGAGGTCAGGGAAGTGTTTCCAGTCCTGGCTGTTGTCGACCTGATAGTAGAGAGTTTGCGTGCTGTCGTCCCACATCTCTTCCAACCAATCGATGCCGAACTGTGCTTCTGCGCTGAAGTCGGATGACGTTGGCGCGCCCGAGGCGTTGCCGGAATACGAAACCGACGCGGGTGGCGCGGACGGACTCGAGGGCGCACCGGGCCCCATCTGATTGGGAAAATCGCGAATGCCAATTTGCATCAAGGCAACCGTGTAGCTCGCGGTTTCGACGTACTTCATGTAGTCACCGGCGTCCCACCAGCCGCCGCCGCCGTTAATGATGGTTCTGGTGGAAGTGAGTGGTTTTCCAGTGGTGGTTATCAGATCGTTCGAGTTCAGCGGAGGCGTATCGTAAACGGTTGCATCTTCGTCATTCAGATGTCCGGGCGCGGAACGGAGTGCGTTGGGAATGTAATTCGCCCCGTCGCGCTCGGTCTCGTAAAACCACAGCGTATTCAGCAGCAGGCCGGGGTAGAGAACATCCGGGGTGTCGACCGCGAATTTTGGTGACGTGGCGTCAACGGGGCCGGTCACGGAAATCGTGTAGATGTCACCGCCGGGGACAGTAAAACTGAGGCTGTACACGTCGTATTTGAGCTTCTTGCTGTGGCTCCATGTACCGAGCAGAACACCGATCGCCGCGGAATATACCGTCACTCCTTCGGAGTTGATGACCTCGAATGTCGCACCTGACTCGGAGGCAGTGGACATGAGGTATGCCTGAAAAGGACCGTTGCCGGCTTCGTATCC
>JASIEN010000110.1 GCA_030045935.1 Candidatus Sulfotelmatobacter sp. | reverse complement strand
CCACAAGGTCCGCATCAACTATTACCCGCCGCGCGGCGACAACAAAGAAGGCTGGGACAACATCGACATCTTCGGCTGGCTCGGTTACCCCATGCAAATTAAAGTCGATTTCCTGTGCCGCGACTCAATTCTTGCCGCCCCAATTGTGCTCGATCTTGTGTTGCTGATGGACCTCGCCCAACGCTGCTCGGAGCTGAAGGGAATTGGAATCCAAGAATGGCTCAGCTTCTATTTCAAGTCTCCGATGACCGCGCCAGGTCTATATCCCGAGCATGATCTCTTTATCCAACTGATGAAGCTGAAGAACACACTTCGGCACTTGAAAGGGGAGGAGCTGATCACGCACTTGGGGTTGGAATACTACGACTAGGAGGCTCTCGGGGTCGGTAGCGACGCAGAGGTCACCAATTCTATTTCAGGTTCGCGGATCGTTGATGCGTATTCCGACCTCGCGAAGTTTGTCTGATAACTCCGCCAGGAGTTGCCGATCCGCCGACGCATAATGCAGGTCCGCATCATTACACAGCATCAACCTCAAATCCAGACCGAGAGGATGGAAGCGGAAATCCGAAGACCGATTCCACTCGATCGTGCCCTCATCAAGGCCTTTCCGGATTAATGGTTCGAGTTCGCTCAGTTGAACGACACTGTCTGGCGTTTGGGGCTTCCCCGCAAGGTCGCGGTCCAGAACGAACCCAAATTCGACGCGAACTTCGGCCACACCCTTTGCAGAGAGGAAATCCACGATCGACCGGAGTGCTTTCCCCCAGGTCGCTTGGTCGAGAATGCTGGTCACACATTCCCGCGAGTTATGATTGGGGTCGGTTATGCCGTCCATAGTTTGCCGGTCCTAAATAGCGACTACGCGCTTCTCCGCCTGTACTGTTCAAATCCAGCAAGGAAGCGGTCAACATCCCTCTTCTGTAGATAATACGGTGTCGACAAGCGCAACTTATTCGGATCCCCTCCTCGTATCCGAATGCGATGCGTGTTCCACAACCAATTCTCGAGCTCCATCCGCGGCACGCCCGGCACATTCACCGTCACGATCGCACAGCGCAGCGCCGCATCCGAAGACGTCCACGACTCCGCCCCTCGCTTCACCATCTCACCCAAAACGTAATCAGCCATAAAGCGATGCCGCTTCTCAATGCGGTCCATTCCAATGTCGTTCGCCAGCTTGATTGAAGCCCTTAATCCCCACAAAGACGGCACATTCGAACTCCCGATCCGCTGAAATCTCTCCGCACGAATCTTCGTGTCCTCCCACCCCTCGGTGACAATCGTGTTCCACACGCGGTCGATGACTTCATCGCGCACATATAGAAATCCCGAACCCTTCGGCGCAAACAGCCATTTGTGCGGACTCGACGAATACATATCGCAGCCAATGTCACGCACGTTCAGCCGCATCATGCCGGGAACATGAGCGCCATCGACCGCCGACAGGATCCCCTTTGTTCGCGCCAAAGTGCATAAATCGCGAGCCGGCAAAACTACTCCCGAAAATGTTGTGATGTGGCTAAAGAACAGCACGCGCGTCCGCGGCCCGATCGCATCGTTCACCAGATTGAGCATCTGCGCTGCATCTTTCACCGGACGTGGCAGGGCGATCTTCTTCACCACAATCCCATAGCGCTTGGCCTTTAGGTTCCACGGATGCTCCCCACCCGGATGCTCCTGGTCCGTCATCAGCACTTCATCGCCCGCTTTCAGGTCTAGCCCGTTGGCAATATAGCTATTCGCCTCGGTGGCGTTGCGCAGCAGTGCCAGTTCGTTACGCGTGCACCCGACAAACTCAGCCAGCGGATCGCGAAACTCGTTCCACGCGGCGTATCCCCAAATCGGATAATCCTCCGGATCCTGCTGGTCCATCTTTTCGGTTGTCTCATATCCTTCAAACACCGCGCGCAGCACGGGTGCAGGACTCGATCCCACCGTTCCATTGTTCAGATAGACCTCGTCTTCCGGGATCAGAAACTGCTTGCGCATTTCGGCCCAGTACGCGTCTTCGTTCTTGTCGTACAGCGAGCGATCAGGCAGGGACGGAATTTTCTCAAGCTGGGCGAGAAGATTGTTGCGCGAAAAAAGATTTTGTTGCAGCGATAGGGAAGCGAATCCGGTTGCTGCAGTGGATAAAGATAGGAAGTGACGGCGATCGAGCATCGAGACCCTCCTGCATCTTGAGCGACGCGGAAGGCGCTATGGTACGACTCCCCCTGTCTCGGCAGCAACCAAGGACCTGAAAAACAAGGCAGCCCGCTTTCAATGCCCGGCCCGGTTTCCGTTCGCTGCGTGAAACTGCCTTTCCCTGCTAATCCCCGCCCCTTCAGCTGCTTACATTGACCATCGAGGTTTCTTCCGATAGCCTATCAGTACCGCTCTAATGGGGTTCATGTAGCCTGATGGTGCTCTTTCCTGACACGGATTATGCATCTTGACGGCAGCCGGGGCGATCAGAACAAAACAGGAGACTGAGTGTCACCAAAGAATCAGACCAAGAAGCTGCTGTTGCTCAAGCCGCGCGGCTTTTGCGCAGGGGTGGTGCGGGCAATCGATGTCGTGCGCATTGCGCTCGAAGCTTTCGGCCCGCCGATTTACGTGCGCAAGGAGATCGTCCACAACAGCTTTGTGGTCGATGAGCTTCGTGGCAAGGGCGCCATCTTTGTCGACAGCGAAGACGAGGTTCCCAATGGCGAGCGCGTCATTTATAGCGCGCATGGGGTTTCTCCGGAAGTTCGCGAGCATAGCGCGCGGCGCGGCTTGCGCGTTATCGATGCCACCTGCCCACTAGTCACTAAAGTCCACGTGGAAGCGGTTAAGTTTGCCAAGGAAGGATACTCGCTCATTCTCATCGGTCACCACGATCACGACGAAGTGATTGGGACGCTAGGCGAGGCGCCGCTTGTGACACAGGTCGTCGGCAACCCGGAACAGGTAAAAGATCTGCAGGTGCCTGATCCTGATCACATCGCTTATCTTACGCAAACCACGCTCAGCCTTGACGAAACCAAAGACATCATTGCGGCGCTCAAGAAAAAGTTTCCCAACATCAAGGGCCCGGCTGCGCAGGATATCTGTTACGCCACTGAAAACCGCCAGGTTGCAGTGAAGGAAGTGGCTTCGGAGTCTGACCTGCTGTTGGTCGTCGGCTCCGAGAACAGCTCCAATTCCAACCGTCTCGTTGAAGTGGCGCGCAACCTGGGCACCAATGCGCACCTGATCGACAGCTATCAGGATATCGACTCTGACTGGCTGGAGAATGTGAATACTATCGCTCTTACCGCCGGCGCGTCCGCTCCCGAATGCCTGGTGGAAGAGACCATAAAGTTTCTCTCGACGAAAGGTTTCGACAACGTGCAGGAACTTGAAGTAATGCCGGAAAATGTGCGCTTCGGCCTGCCGCCGGAGATTGTCGAGGCCATCGCCGCGGCTCCGGCTAGTGCGACTGCGGATTGACGCCGTATTTTGGCGTCATCCTGAGCGGAGGCGTTTTTCAGCCGGAGCGAAGGATCTCATTAAGTAAGAATTTTTTATGGACACCAACTCCCCCGATCCCCATATAGCATCCGAACCCCAACTTCGCTTCGGCAAAATTGACGAACTCAGCAGCCGTGTGGGCACGGCCACTGACTCCGCGCGCAAGTTTCTTTTCTCGCTCCAGCACGAAGAGGGTTACTGGTGCGGCGAGCTCGAAGCTGACACCACGCTCGAATCTGACTACATTCTTCTTCATTCGCTGCTCGGAACCGGCAATCAGGAGCGTTTTCAAAAAGCCGCCAACTGGATCATCCGGCACCAGAACGAAGATGGTGGATGGAGCATCTATCCATCCGGCCCTTCTAACATCAGCGCGTCGGTAAAAGCCTATTTCGGCCTCAAGCTGGCCGGCTATAAGGCCGATCACCCCGTGCTGCAGCGCGCCCGCAAGAGAATTCTCGAGCTGGGCGGAGTAACCGAAGTCAACACGTTCACGAAGATCTATCTTTGCTTCTTCGGGCAGTACGACTACGATGCCGTTCCCGCCATTCCGCCGGAAATCGTGCTCTTTCCCAACTGGTTCTGGTTCAACATCTACGAGATTTCTTCCTGGTCGCGGGCCATTCTGGTGCCGCTTTCCATCTGCTACGCCAAAAAGCCCTTCAAGAAAATTCCTCGCGAAATGGGCCTGGAGGAACTCTTCTGCGGAGGCATGCACAAGTCGCGCATGCACCTGCGCTGGTCCAAAAAGCTCGTTTCCTGGCGCAACTTCTTTCTATGCCTCGATCGCCTGACGCACTGGTTTGAGCGCGTTCACATCCGGCCACTGCGTTCGATCGCGCTGAAGAAGGCAGAGAAGTGGATGCTCGAGCACTTCGAGATGTCCGATGGCCTGGCGGCGATTTATCCCTCGATGATGAATGCGATCATCGCCCTGCGCTGCCAAGGGTATTCCCTCGACGATCCACAGGTTATTCGCGCGATGGATGAGTTTGAAAAGCTGGGAATCGAAGACAAAGACACCTTCCGCATGCAGCCGTGCATGTCGCCGGTGTGGGATACAGCCTATGCGATGTTCGCGCTGGGCGAGGCGGGCGTTCCCGCCAATGATCCTCGAATGGTCAAGTGTGCCGACTGGATTCTGCAGAAGCAGGTCCGCAATCCCGGCGATTGGCAGATCAAGAACAAAAAAGGCAAGCCTGGCGGCTGGTACTTCGAATTCAACAACGAGTTCTATCCCGACGTCGACGACACCGGCATGGTTTGCCTGGGCCTGAGCCGCGTGGAGCATCCCAATGGGCGCTACCAGCGGGAATCGGTGCAGCGCGCCATGGACTGGATTTTCTCCATGCAATGCAAAAACGGTGGCTGGGCCTCGTTTGACAAAGACAACGACGAAATGATCTTCCAGCACATCCCCTTTGCCGACCACAACGCCATGCTCGACCCAGCCACGGTCGACATTACAGGGCGCATGCTGGAAATGCTCGCGACTTATGGCTACGACCAGAATCATCCTGCGGTAAAGCGCGCCATTCAATTTGTTCGCAACGAGCAAGAGCCCGATGGCAGCTGGTTCGGCCGCTGGGGTGTCAACTACATCTACGGCACATTTCTTGTCCTGCGCGGTTTGGAGGCGATGGGCGTTGATAAGCACGAGCCTATGGTCCAGCAAGGAGCCGAGTGGCTGCGCATGGTGCAGAACTCCGATGGAGGCTGGGGCGAAACCGTCGGCTCTTACGACGACCCAACCCTCCGCGGCCAGGGCGACAGTACTCCCTCGCAAACCGCATGGGCGATTCTCGGCCTTCTTGCCGTCGGAGACACGCGCAGCGACTCTGTGGCCCGCGGCATTGCCTATCTGCTGCGCACGCAGAAAGAAGACGGTTCCTGGGACGAGGCCTTCTTTACCGGCACCGGCTTTCCGCGCGTGTTTTATCTGAAATACCACCTCTATCGTCAGTACTTCCCGCTGCTTGCGCTGACCACATATGCGAAGGTGATGGAGAAACGAAGCTAGTCGCCGGTTGCGAGCACCCTAGTTGCCAGTTGGTCCTGTGCGCGGAAAGCCGGCCTCGCCTATCCAGCGGAGCGAAGCTCCGCCAACGAACGTGTCGTGCCAATTTGCCCCCGACGCCCTCAATGCTGAATACTGATCGCTGAATGCCCATCTTCCTCACCGGCGCCACCGGCTTCCTCGGTTCCCACGTCGCTCGCGTCCTGGCCGAGCAGGGTGCGGACCTCCGTCTTCTCGTTCGCTCCACTAGCAACCTGAAAAATCTTGAAAGCCTCAAAGCCGAAACTGTTACCGGTGACCTCCGCGATCCCGCTTCGCTCGAAAAGGCCATGTCCGGATGCGACACCGTATTCCACGTTGCCGCCGACTATCGCCTCTGGGTCACCGATCCAAACGAAATGTACCGCTCGAACGTCGAGGGCACACGCGCCATTCTCGAGGCCGCGCGCAAGAATGGAATCAAGAATGTCGTCTACACTTCGAGCGTCGCAACCATCGGATTCACCGGCAACGGCCACCCTGCCAATGAAGATTCTCCAGTTTCTCTTTCCCACATGATCGGCCACTACAAGCGCTCGAAATTCATGGCCGAGCAGATTGCGCTCGAAGCCGGACGCAGCGGAATGCGCGTTGTGACCGTCAATCCCACAACGCCCATCGGCGAGCAGGACATCAAGCCTACGCCAACCGGACGAATCGTCGTCGATTTTCTGAAGCGCAAATTTCCGGCTTATGTTGAAACAGGATTGAATCTGGTGGACGTCCGCGAATGCGCTCGCGGCCACGTTGCCGCGCTCGAAAAAGGCAGATCAGGCGAGCGCTACATCCTCGGCGGAGAAAACCTTACCCTCAAACAGATTCTCGACAAACTGGCCCAACTTACCGGCTTGCCATCCCCAAAAGTAAAATTACCTTACGTGTTCGCTTACGCCGCAGGCGCGGTTGATGAAACCATCACTGGACGCCTGTTGCACGGCGAACCCCGCGCCACTATCGAAACCGTGCGCATGGGCAAAAAGAAAATGTGGGCCAGTTCGGCCAAAGCCGAGCGTGAACTCGGATGGAGAACAATTCCCGTCGATGAAGCGCTGCGCCGCGCCGTCGAATGGTTCCGGGCCAACGGCTATGCCTGAAACCGCCATTATCGCTGCACTCGACCGTGAAGTTGCGCCGCTGCTCACTCAGGCAAAGCGCGTCAAGAAAGAATATGCCGGACGAACGTTCACATTCTTCGAGCGACAAGAAACCGTCATCGTGTGCGGCGGAATCGGCGCCGAGCCCGCGCGCCGGGCGGCTGAAGCCGTAATTTCACTGTACCATCCCGCCACCCTGCACTCAGTTGGCTTCGCTGGGGCGCTGCAGCCAGAACTGAATGTTGGTGATGTTTTCCCGGTTTCTACCCTCATCGATGCTCGCGATGGCAGCCACATTGAGGTCGAACCCGGTAATCGTGTGCTTCTTACTTTTGGCAGCATCGCAAGCGCGAAACAAAAAGCCACTCTTGGGCAGGCCTACGGCGCCCACGCAATCGACATGGAAGCCGCTGCCGTCGCCGCGGCCGCCTGCGCCCGAGGCCTTAGGTTCCGCGCAACAAAAGTCATCTCGGATGGGTTTGATTTTGAAGTGCCTGAGATGCATACCTTTATTGACCCACAAGGACGATTCAAAACAGCGAGTTTCATAGCCTTCGCTGCTCTTCGTCCATGGCTCTGGGGACGCGCCATGGCGCTGGCGCGCAATAGCAAAATGGCCGCAAAAACTCTGTCAGCCTACCTGAGCGAATACAGGTGTCACTCCAGTACTGTCCCTGAAGCTAAGACGTTATAAACTCTATCTAAACCCTTTAATGAACATTGCCCGACAAGTCGTTATAGAAGATCAAACTCAGACCATTCCGGCCACTATGCAGGCGGCAGTGTATCGCGGGATCAGCGACGTTCGTTTAGAAACCGTCCCGGTACCTGCAATCGGCCCCGGCGAAATCCTGGTGCGTGTGCACACTTGTGGCGTATGCGGCACCGATCTGAAAAAGATTGCCACCGGCTCCCATTCCGCTCCGCGCATTTTTGGCCATGAAACCTCTGGCGTAGTCGCGGCCGTGGGCGAAAAAGTGAAGAAGTTCACTCCTGCCGACCGCGTTGTCGTTTTCCATCACATTCCATGCCGCGAGTGTTACTACTGCCGCCACAAAACCTTTGCCCAATGCGCCACTTACAAGAAAGTCGGTTGCACAGCCGGGTTCGAGCCTTCCGGCGGAGGGTTCGCCGAATATGTCCGCGTCATGGATTGGATCGTCGATCAGGGAACGGTCAAGATTCCCGATAACGTCTCGTTCGAGCAGGCTTGCTTCGTGGAACCCGTAAATACCTGCATGAAGGGTATCGAGGCCCTGCGCCTGGAACCGGGCGAAACCGTTTTGACCATTGGACAAGGCCCCATTGGAATCATACTAAGTATTCTGGCGCGCCGGGCTGGGGCCACGGTTATTACTTCCGATTTATATCCCGAAAGGCTTAAAATAGCCAAAAGCCTCGGATTTGAACATACGATTGACGCTTCGCAGCGCGATACAGTTGAGGCTGTGCGTTCGCTGACGGCGGGGCGCGGCGCTGACGTGGTAATTCTGGCAGTCGGCAACAATGCCTTGGTTCGCCCAGCCATGAATGCTACCCGCGCTGGAGGGCGGGTGTTGTTGTTTGCGCAGACGCAGCGTGGTGAGGTGGTGATCGATCCGGCGGCAATTTGCGTCGATGAGAAGGCGCTTGTGGGCTCGTACAGCGCCTCAGTGGACTTGCAGCAGGATTCTGTTCGTTTTGTGATGAACCGAGAAATGGATCTCGAACGGCTGGTCAGCCATCGTTTTTCGCTGGAAGAAAGTCCGAGGGCTTTGGAGCTGGCTGCGCACCCGCAGCCCTCATCCATGAAGATCCTGATTCAGCCGGGTATGAACTGGAAGTCCCAGGAAGGAACCCAGAAGTGAATGGAAAAATGACGGCTGCCGTACTTTACGGCAAGGAAGACCTGAAGATTGAAAAAGTGCCCATCCCCCGTGTAGAGAAGGGGGAAGTGCTGGTGAAAGTGCAGGTTGCGCTGACCTGCGGCACTGATCTTAAGGTTTTCCAGCGCGGCTATCACGCGCGCATGATCGTGCCTCCGGCTTTGTTCGGACACGAACTCGCCGGAGTGATCGAAGAAGTCGGCGACGGTGTCGTCAGCTTCAGAAAGGGCCAGCGCGTTGTGGCCCTGAATTCCGCTCCCTGCCAGATGTGCTTCTATTGTTCCAAGCACCAGGAAAATCTGTGCGAAGATTTGCTTTTCAATAATGGCGCCTACGCCGAATACATCCGTGTTCCTCGGCGCATCGTCGAAGCCAACATGTTGGTCATCCCCCAGAACGTCAGCTATGAAGACGCGGCAATGACTGAGCCGCTGGCCTGCGTCCTGCGCGGACTTCATGAAACCGGGGTCGAAATCGGAGACACGGTGGCCATCGTTGGCGGCGGACCAATAGGCCTGATGTTCGTCCAGGTGGCCCGCGCCATCGGCTGCAACGTTATTTCCGTGGTGAAACGCGATGAACAGGTCACCGCGGCCAAGCAGATGGGTGCGCATGAAATCGTGCAGATCACCAAGACGCCGCATGTCATCGAAGCCGTGCGCGGTCTGACACCGTTGAAGCGGGGCTGTGACGTCGTTATCGAAGCCGTGGGACGCGCCGAAGCCTGGGAGTGGGCCATCGACATGGTGCGCAAAGGCGGCACGGTCAATTTCTTCGGCGGATGCGCCAGCGGCTCCAAGGTGCAGCTCGATACCGATCGCCTGCACTATTCCGAGATCACGCTCAAGGCTACGTTCCATCACACACCCGAAACCGTCCGCCGCGCCTTCGGCCTGATCGCCGCCAAAAAAATCCGCCCCACCGACTACATTACTGGTGAAGCTCCGCTTTCCAGTTTGCAAAAGGTGTTGCGTCACATGCTCAACCGCGGAGGCGACATCAAGACCGCCATCATTCCGGGGCATTAAAGTGTGGCGCCGCCATCTTGGCGGCCGTTCCGAGGCCGTTGCGCCCTCGGTGTTCATTATGACGAATGCAACAGCGAAAGGGCACGACGTCAGTCGTGCCGATGAAACGTCCACACCAAGTCGGCTTTAGGCGCTAGGATCAGGCAAAGGAAAGACGCATCTAACACTCTATGGACCAGACTGCGACTCAATCTTTTCGGGCCAAAACGACCACTATAAATGGGTGGTCTCGCCTTCCCGTCTCCTACGCAATTCCGAAAACCCCTCCATCACTCGACGAAGCCCAGCAATATTGCCGTTATCTGGCCCGCACGCACTACGAGAACTTTTCGGTGGCAACCTGGTTCCTTCCAAGAAAATTGCGCCAGGATTTTTCTAACGTCTACGCCTATTGCCGTATCTCCGACGATCTTGGTGACGAAGTGGGCGACACGAAAGCCGCCCTGGCCCTCCTCGACGAATGGCAATCCGAACTGGAAGCTTGCTATAAAGGCAATGCCCATCATCCGGTTTTCGTCGCGCTGGCGGAAACCGTCCGCAAATTCGACATTCCCCAGCATGAGTTCTCTGACCTTCTGATTGCTTTCAGACAGGATCAAACTGTTACCCGCTTCGAAACCTTTGCCGATGTGCTGGCTTACTGCCGTTATTCGGCCAATCCTGTCGGCCATCTTGTGCTCTATCTGTGCGGCTATCGCGATGCCGAACGCCAGCAGCTTTCCGACTACACCTGCACGGCGCTGCAACTCGCCAACTTCTGGCAGGATGTCACGGTCGACTACGCCAAGGGCCGCATCTATTTACCGCTCGAAGATATGCGGCGCTTTAACGTCAGCGAAGACGACATCCTCTGCAGCCGGAATACGAGTTCTTTCTGTGGCCTGATGAGATTCGAAGTCACCCGCGCACGCGAATGGTTCGATCGCGGATTGCCTCTGGTCAACAAAGTCGCCAAAGAATTAGCCATTGATATCGAACTCTTTTCGCGCGGCGGCCAGGAAATCCTGAGTGCGATCGAGCGGCAAAACTTTGCCGTTCTTGGTCGTAGGCCCGTCATCTCCAAGCCGCGCAAACTCGCCCTGGTAGCGCGCGCCGCCCTGGGAAAGCTGCTATGAGTGTGGGAACCCAACAGGTGCTCGTCCCATGGACTCCCGCTCCGGCGCAGTTGACCATGGCATATTCGGTCTGCCGCGGAATCACACGTGCCAAAGCCAAGAATTTTTACTATGCTTTTTTGGTCCTGCCCAAGCGCAAGCGCGAAGCCTTGTGCGCAGTGTATGCGTTTATGCGCCGCTGCGACGACATCGCCGACGACACTAGTTTGGGCTTACCCGAACGCCGTCAGAAACTCGATAACTGGCTCGACGCTCTGCATCGCGCTCAGCAAGGCCAGCCAAGCGACGACCCCATTGTGATGGCGCTCACTGACGCGCAACGCCGCTATAACATTCCTGCCGGGCTGCTCGACGACCTCGCTCTCGGCACGGCCATGGATGTGGCTGAGGCTACCGTCGAAAACCCCGCTCCAGAATCCGGCCTGACCGTTCGGTATGCGACCTTCGAGGACCTCAAAACTTATTGCTATCACGTTGCGTCGGTTGTAGGGCTGGTATGCATTCACATCTTCGGATATCGCGATCCCGCCGCCGAATCTCTCGCCGAACAATGCGGCCTTGCTTTTCAGCTCACCAACATTATCCGTGACGTCAAAGAAGATGCCGCCATGGGCCGGGTTTACATTCCGCAGGAAGATCTGGCGCAATTTGGACTCACCGACGCGGATCTTTTTTCTGCGCCCGACGCGTCTCGCATTCGGCCGCTGCTCGAGCTCGAGGCCTCCCGCGCCCGCGAGTTGTATCAGGCCGGCGACGAATTGATTCCTTATATCTCGGAAGATAGCCAGCCAGCGCTCTGGGTGCTGGTGAATATCTACCGCAGGTTGCTCGATAAGATTGCCCAGCGGCAATACGACGTCTTCAGCGGAAAAGTGACTCTCGGCGTCGGTGAGAAGCTGCGCATTCTCGGCAAGGGCTTTTTCCAGCGGCTTACCTGATGACCCACTGCTTCCCCAAAATACTCCATAATGATCGATGTCATTCCGAACCGTTCCGAAGGGACGGTGAGAAACCTGCTGTTTTTAGTGCTCCAAACGCTCGTTGCTAATTCAGATCTTCGAATGACCGAATCTTCCGCCCAATCCACGGTAGCTGTCGCCGGCGGAGGCCTCGCCGGCCTCGCCGCCGCCTGCGCTCTTGCTGACTCGGGTTTTCGCGTCACTCTTTATGAGCGCCGTCCCTATCTCGGCGGCCGCGCATCTTCTTACGAGCATCCCGGTACTGGCGAAGTGGTCGACAACTGCCAGCATGTGCTGTTTCGCGTCTGTACGAATCTCGTCGAGTTCTACCGTCGCATCGGAGTGGAAGACAAAATTCGCTGGTACGACGCGATGACCTTCATCGAACCCGGCGGACGCAGGAGCGCTCTCCGCGCATCCCCGCTCCCTGCGCCGCTCCATACCGCGCCCTCATTCCTGCGCTTTCCATTTCTCACCGCGGCCGACAAGTTTGCGATTTCGCGTGCTATCGCCGCGCTCGCGCTCCGGCCGCACCCGGAGTCAAGCGAATCGTTCCTGCAGTGGTGTCATCACCGCGGTCAGACCGAAAATGCAATTCAGCGGTTCTGGAAACCCATCCTGGTCAGTGCCCTGAGCGAGGATCTCGATCTGATTTCGGTTTCCTATGCAGCCCAGGTCGTTCGCGAATCGATGAAAACGCCCCAGGCGCGCCACATGGGTGTGCCAAGCATTCCACTCACTGATCTCTACAATCGTGCCGGCGACTACATCCGCACCCGCGGCGGAGAGATTCTCTTTCGCACTGCGCTGGAATCGTTCTTTCCGGGCGGGTCAAACGTCAGAGTGCGCGCAGGGGAAAAAGACGAGATCTTTGATTATCTGATTCTCGCTTTGCCCTTCGATGGCCTGGCGCGCACGCTTCCCGAGACTCAAGAAGCCGCTCCCTTGCGGGAACAGCTCAGCCGCTTCGAAACCTCGCCCATCACCGGCATTCATTTGTGGTTCGACCGCCAGATCAGCGATCTCGACCACGCCGTCCTGCTCGACCGCACCATTCAATGGATGTTCGACAAATCACGTCTGCTGAGGCGCAACGTAGGATTGACGAAAAAGGAAC
>JASIEN010000109.1 GCA_030045935.1 Candidatus Sulfotelmatobacter sp. | reverse complement strand
CATGACACGTGCCGCAGCCATTACCTACGCGCGCACCGGGGCAAATAAGTTGTGGGCCGGCACGGTCGTCGTGCAGCCCCACGCCAAAACCGGGCCCCATCATCATGGCGAGCTGGAGACCGTGATTTACATCGTAAAGGGCCGCGCGCGCATGCGATGGGGCGATCATCTAGAGTTCTGCGATGAGGCTGATCCAGGCGACTTCATTTATGTTCCACCGTACGTTCCGCATCAGGAAATCAATGCCCGTCCCGACATGCCTTGCGAAGCTGTGATCGTAAGAAGCGGACAAGATCCAATTGTGGTGAACCTGGATATCGAGAGTCCCGAATCTGCAACTGAGAGCAGCGACCCAAAATCGTTTCATCCGCTGCGGTGAACTCCAGCCGATTAAATGGTGTTCGGTCGGCATATTCCTCAGAAGCACTGCGAAGAGCATAGACGCTAGGGCGACTGACCGTGAAACCGCAACGGTTATTGTTTTTGTGGCTTCTGTCATTTGCTAGGCCCATCGCGGCATGCTGCAATCCGCAAGGATGACATTCCTGCCCACGCTGGAAGACATCAGTCGCTACACGGCTCCGATGCGGCAACTGCCTGACCTGTGTTGGGTGGGCATGGCTGTGTTGCTCGGCATCGTCGCCGGGCATCACGCACTTGAGCGCCAGCAGCGCGAGCAAGCAGCCGACAGCCAGGCGCTCGGATGGCAGTTCTCAGCCGAATGGAGCCCGATCCGAGAAGAAGACTGGCGGCAGTTGAGTCAAAGTCCTGACTTTGCGGACCTGGCACTACCCCACAACCGCAAGGATTTCACCTGGGGAACGCATGAAGGAACAGTCTTCGTGATGTTTCAACAGGGCGCCAGAGTGAAGATGGATGCCGAGACCGGCGTTCCTGAAACCATGATCGCGTTTAAGAAGCCAGCCGATTTGCCTACCATGCAATCCACCATCGCGGGCGGGGGAAGTTCAAACTGGGAGCGCTTTATAACGGATCACTGGGTTTTCATGCGGGCGAATCCCCCGCGGTGGCTCCTGCGCGGCCCGCAGGCCGAGAGCTTCGTCAATGAAGCATATGCTCAGCTACGCGGCATATAAGATGGGTTCGCATAAGAATTACCCGCCAGCAATGAATCCCGAGAACTGATTGGATCACTCGCAGGATTTCAAAATCCCGAACTGCCCCGCCCCTTCCGGTATCGGCGAGACAATATCGTGTTCCGCAAGCCTTTGAGCGTAGATGCACTGTCAACTTGTAACAACACGAATGCTGCGATATCGATTTCAGGACTTGAGATTTTGTGCGATCACTGGTGGTGCGTGCCTATCGCTCAGTGAGCGTTAACAGTCTTGGTTGCGTTGCACAAGTTCTTCACAGCTTCTTCACAGAACGCGCGATAGCATGGGCCTTTTGCAGTTGAACGCTGAATCCCTTCCTGATGAAATAGTCCGCGTACTCCAGACAATTCAGGAGACGACCAACCAAAATGCAATGGTATTTCTGCTTTTTTCTGGTCTCCGGATTTTGCAGCATTCTCTACGAAATCGTTTGGCTCCGAATCAGCATGGCGCAATTCGGGGTGACTACAGCCATGGTTTCGTTGGTGCTCTCGGCTTTCATGGTTGGATTAGGCATCGGATCGTGGGGAGCCGGCCTCGTCTCCCGCAAACTTGGCTCGCGTTTTCCTGCCTTGAGGTTGTACGCCTTGGTAGAACTCCTAATAGCATTCTCGGCAATCGCAGTTCCTGTTGAGTTGTCATTGGGGCGGGAACTGCTGCTGAAGACGGTTCGAGGAATGTCTCTTTCCACTTTCTATATTCCGTCTGCTGTCTGGCTCGCGATGACCTTGGTCCCCTGGTGCGCCTGCATGGGCGCTACATTTCCCTTCATGATGGCCGCGATCAAACAGGAGGGCAGTGCGGAAGAGGTGAAATCGTTCAGTTTTCTTTATCTTCCAAACATTATCGGGGCCACAGCCGGAGCGGTACTTCCCCTTTTCTTGATTGAACTGGTCGGCTTTCACCGCACTTTGGGTATTGCCGCTGTTTTGAACCTGACGCTGGCTGGCACTGCGTTTTGGATCAGTTTCCACCGCAAGCCAGCTGCTGTGACCGAACTCCACGAGGCCGGCCCTGAACCGTTGCCGCTTTCTGCGTCGAGCAGGCTTTCCGACAGAGCCCTGCTGGTAATGCTATTCGGCACCGGGCTGACCAGCATGGGAGTCGAAGTCGTTTGGGTGCGGCTCTACACGCCGTCGTTGGGCACGCTCGTGTATGCCTTCGCTGCCATTCTTGGCTTGTATCTGGTCGCCATGGATGTCGGCTCGTGGATTTACCGACGTACCAATCGCGATCATGTCCTCGACAACGGATTGTTATGGGCCGCACTGGGTTTCTCGGTCATCGTCCCCTTCCTGACTGCCGACCCGCGGCTGGCGCTTCCAGCGATCCTGCGCGTCGTGCTCGGCATCTTGCCGTTTTCTGCTCTTGTCGGATTTGTCACACCGGCTGTCCTGGACCGCTTTTCGCGCGGCAATCCCACGCGCGCGGGCACAGGTTACGCCGTCAATATTGCAGGTTGCGTTCTGGGCCCTCTGCTTGCTGGATTCTTGCTGCTGCCGACGGCCGGCGAACGGCTGTCTTTGTGCCTTCTGGCGATCCCCTGGTTCCTTGCGGCGATCAA
>JASIEN010000108.1 GCA_030045935.1 Candidatus Sulfotelmatobacter sp. | reverse complement strand
GGGTCAATGAGTGTAATCGCCTGGTTTCGCCAACTATCCGGCCAACGTGTAGAGCCCATTCTTTTTGTAACGCTTGGGTCCTGAAACTCACTACTAGGTGTGCGCCATTTGCAGTCCAGGGTCGCAAGCAAGGCAATACTAGACCTGGTCGGAAAGTGGACTCTTCAGACAAATCCAGACAATCTTCAGATTCCCTCCATTGCCTGTAAAGCAGATCTCGAGCATTATGGCCGCATAACGGAGCGGTGGGGCCCACATAAAACGCCGCCCGTTGGGGCTCTAGAAAAAAATCTCGCATTCAATGTCGCTTTTCCCCGGCGGTTGACGATTTTATAGGTAGAAGGCTTGTTCCTGTGGGTGCATGCCTCAGAAAAGGAGTGGATCATGTCTCTCTTCATGACCTTGATGATTGCCGGATGGATCACCACGTTCGCTATGGTCGGGTTCTGTGCCCTTGAGGAATCCGGCAAGCTGCGCAAGATTCGCAAACGCATGGCGATGTGGCTGGATAACTCGACTGCTCCAGGTCGGAGGCCCGAAGAAGGTCTGCAACCCGAGCGCGAGAACGCGTTCTGACAACCCCCGGCCATGCCGCCGAAAGTTGTGCAGTTTCCAATGTCGCCAAAGTGTAGGCTACACGTGCGCGCGGCCACTCCGACAACGATACGAGGAGGGAGGGTTATTCACGAAGAATGCTATCGACTTGAAGTTTGCGAGCCAACTCAAATTTACTCGCCATTCTGCTGTCATCCTCCTTCCTTTGGCGGCAGCTGTTGAAATATTCCCATTACTCTCATTGACCCTCGCCACTAATTCTCAGTGAGTGTTAGCGTCAACCGACTATTGCAGCTTCGCGTACTCGGCTTTGGCTTGCTTCAGGATGGGGATGTCGGGATCGGCGTCTTCCCAGAGGGTGAGGAAATCGTGATATGCAGCTTTCGCTCTTGCATTGTCCGCCATCAACACGTACGCCCGGCCCGTTTGTAAGCGTGCCAGAGCGCTTACTGGATCGGCAAACAAGATTCCGCGATGGTCAAGAATCTTTTGGAACTCCCCAGCGGCTTCGCGTCCCCGATGTGCGGCCAAATAAGCTTCGCCCCGCACATAGGCCGGATAGAGGCCACCAAAGAAAAAATTGAAGTCGATTCCAGACGATGCCAGTTCATAAGGAAGAGCGATTTGCAGAAGTTTAATAGCGTTTGCGGGCTGGGCGCGATTCAGTTGCAATAACGCGCGGAGCGTCGGCAGATAGATAAATCTGACTGAAGTATCCTCTGGAAAACGCTTTTCGAGGTCGTTCACGAGCGCCTGCGACTGGGAAGAATCTCCAGAAAGCGCCAGCGCGAAGGCAGTAGCATATTCCACGTCTCGGCCCTTAGAAAGCTCAAGTGCTCCCAGCGCTCGGTGTCCTGCCGAAGCCACATTCCCACAGAAAGCTTCCCACACGGCTGCGCTTGTCTCGTAGGCGGCGGCCCTTTCATGCTGTTCGGCCAGCTCAGCCAAATCGATGGCGCGTTGCGACATCCTCCGCGCCAGTTGTAGCTGACCTGAACGGGCCAGCACCAGAGCCTCAGAGTGCAACAGCCAATCTTCGGCACCGGGCTTGCCCTTAGCGCGGGCCGCCTCCCGATCCATCGCTGTACGGTCTCCCTTTATGAAGGCGATGTAATACCGCAAGAGCAGCAGCTCGGGAATATCCTGTTTGTCCTCCGAGGCCTCCCGAATCGCGCTCTCGGCTTCTTCAAAGCGGTCAAGAAAAAAATAGCTGAAAGCAAGATTGACATATGCGGGGCTGAGGTCCGGATCAATTCCGATAGCTATCTTGGCTTCCTCAATTGATTTTTCATACTTGCCGGCACCCTGCGTAACGAACCCCGACAGCAAGGTGGGGGCTCTTGGCTCCCGAGGATAAGTTTGCGCCCACAACTCCAATGTCTTCTCGGCCTTCTCCAGGTTTCCCGTCACTTGTCGATCGTAGTTAGCCGAGATGAAGAACTTCTCCAGGTCGCTGACATGCTCTCGCAGCTGATAGGCCTTGCTTGTGTTCTCGATGGATAGAGCAGACTCTCCAATATCGCTGTACATGAGACCCAAATGCGCGTAGGCCAAAGCAAATTGCGGATCGATTTCGACTGCGCGCTTTATGAGAGGGATGGCCGTAACAGGACCAATGGTGTGGGCAACCCGAAATCCTGCGCTATACGCTTTCAGAGCGTCGAGCGAAGGTGTGGTCGCCTCGATGAGCGGGGTATCGTGATTTTCGACACTGGAAATGGACTCACCGACGCGGGCTCGGAATTTCCCGGCCATTTGAGTCAGCGCATTCAATACCTCTTCTTTCCTTCCTACTTGCATCTGCTCGTCATCAATGACGTCTCCTGTCCGGCAATTCCTCGCACGCAATCCCAAAACATATTGGCCTCCCAGCGGTTCGATCGAGCCATCCAGAAACGCATTACTACCAGTACGCTCACAGATTTCTCGGGCGAGTTCGGGCGTGAGCCGCGCATCGGCTGACTGCCCCATCAGGCGAAGCGTTTGATTGATTCGTTGTTCCGAGATAAGGCTCAGAAAGGGCGATTGCTCAAGTTGCACTGCCATGCCCTGGCGCAGTGTTCCGTCGAAAACGGTGTCGCCTGTGGTGTTCTTGAAGTCTCCAAGAACAATTGTGTCCTTGTTGGTTAGCTTGAGTGGGCGGTGGATGTAGAAGTAACCGCCGATTGCCAGTGCCATAAAGACTACGACTGCAGCAGCGACTACTTTCCAGCGCTTCGCGAAACTTGACACCGTTTCGCGCCTCGCAGCTGTGAGCAATCGCAGCGAGTCCGTGTCTCGCTTCAGCCGTTGCAGATCGGTGCGAATTTCGGATGCATGCTGGTAGCGCAGCTCACGATCTTTTTCTAAACACTTGTTGATAGTCCGTTCCAAATCCGCAACTACCGCTGGATTCAGCCGAACGGGATCAACCGGCGCCCGGTTCAAAATCGACTCGAAAATGAGTCCTGGGCTTTCCCCGCAGAATGGCAGCACCCCAGTCGCCATCTCGTAGAGCACTGTCCCAAACGAGAAAAGATCGGTACGAGTGTCTAGTTCTTTGCCCCGGACTTGTTCCGGCGACATATATGAAATGGTGCCCAGTGCTGCGCCGGGAGCGGTCAAGTGGGCCTCCATCGTCACCGTCGATGGAGGCGTTGTGACTTCATCTCCAATGCTAAAGACAGGCATCACCTTCGCCAGCCCGAAGTCGAGAATCTTGGCGTGCCCGCCTTTCGTGACAAAGATGTTCGCAGGTTTAATGTCGCGATGGATGATTCCCTTGGTATGCGCAGCGTCCAAAGCATCTGCAATGTCGATCGCGAGCGACACCATCAACTCGTTATCCAGAGGGCCCCCCGCGATCCGGTGTGTAAGAGTGACGCCGTCCAGAAACTCCATGACGATGAAAGGCCGCGCATCCTGACGGCCAATCTCATGGATCGTGCAGATGTTTGGATGATTCAGTGCCGAAGCGGCCTGCGCCTCTCGCTCAAGCCGCGCCATCGCCTCCGGATCCTGTGCGGCATGATCGGGTAGAAACTTCAGCGCGACGAAGCGGTGCAGCGCAACATCCTCCGCCTTGTAAACCACCCCCATGCCGCCACGGCCGAGCTCTTCGATAAGGCGATAGTGAGAAATCGTTCTGCCAATGATGTTTATTCCGTTCTCTGTTCTCTGTGCTTCGCTAGCAACCAGCTTGCCCATTACCTCCAGCGCAGGCGACTCCATGAAATGTTCGGCTTTCGTCTCATGAGCCAGCAACAACTCCACTTTGCGTCGGAGTACTTTGTCGCTCCCACAGGAACGTTCAAGGAACTCCTCGCGGTGGATCTCGTCAAGCTCCAAAGCACGCTGACAGAGTTCCTCCACTCGGCGCCAGAGTTCAGGTTCCATGTTTCAGTTTCCTTCACTCAACTCCTGCAGCAGCCACATCTTTGCCAGCCTCCAATCCCGGCCCACCGTTTCGACCGAAACCCCAAGAACTTCGGCGGTTTCCTCAACGCTCAATCCTCCAAAGAATCTAAGCTCAACCACCTTGCTTTTCCTTGCATCCATTTCGGCCAACGCTC
>JASIEN010000107.1 GCA_030045935.1 Candidatus Sulfotelmatobacter sp. | reverse complement strand
AATTGCCGAGCATTACATCGGTGCCTCGATCTCGCTTGCAGGTGTGATCCTAGATCCATCTTTCCCCTTAGCTGCTTGAAAATACGAAGCTCCCTCCAACGGACTTCGCAGTAATACATCGGTGTCTCAACACCACTTGCAGGCATTATCTTGAATCCCGCGCGTCTTTTAGCCACTCGACAGCCGATAAAGAGGGCTGGATTTCTATAATGCTGCCCCTGTACAAATCTCAGACGTTGTTAGCCGCGCCAGGTTTGACGTCGACGCGATCAAGTTGAATAAGCTTTCGATGTTGTCTCCACGTTGCCTCATTACGGAAACACGGATGAAAAAATACAAGAGCTGCGCGTCGCCGTTGAGCTTGGCAAGGTCCCGGCCGGTCGTTTAGAGCGCCATTTCAATACATTTTCAGCGCCCGCGAATCCGTCATGAGCGGCCCTGGATCATTAAATGTGCCAAGTAAACATTCATCTCTCGATATCGAAGGCGTAAATTTCGTGCGTGCCGACATCGCGGTTGGCCAGTATCGAGTCGTCGGGACCGAGGCCGAACCAAGGTAAGCCCCCGACCATCAAACGCTGCAAGCCCTTGAGGTTTCCCACACGCTTAATTTTCTTGCCCAGAACCTCGTACCGATAGACTGTTGAATCGCTCAAATCTTCGAAATAAACATATCTGCCATCGCGCGAGAAGTAATTAGGAGCCGATGTCCCCCTTCTGTACTATGTCGGCCCACTTGCCAGCTTTGAAATCGAAAATCATGAATGGATGACCGGCGCGGCCCTCAGCAACGATGTCATTGCCGTCCGGCGACCATTTGGGGTCCTGTAGCCCTTGCGAGTCAGCCAACTCACTCATCTTGCCCGTTCTCAAGTCTGCGATTTCGATTGCCCCCATATCCTTTAAGTTTCCCCTGCTCGAAAACGCGATCGAGGAATCATTCGGCCCCCAGGTGGGATCAAACAACTCACTGTGTTCTGCTGCAGCCAAAGGCTCCATCGCTCCACCGTCTCTGCCAATGGCATAAATCTTCCCCCACTTGCCCGGCTCTATAGCTTCGAACGCGATTCGATTGCTGTCATGAGACCACTGAGGCCTGAAAACCTCAACCGGAGGGTAGGTCAATTGCCGGGCATTGCTGCCATCGGATTTCGCGCACCAGAGGGTGCCGTCGGGATATCCCACCCAGCTTACCCACTGGCCCTCCGGAGAAAACATGGGCGCGTTCGTGGAGGGCCCGCCAATAAACGAAGTGAACTGTCCCGAGGTTGGGTCGTAATGCACCAGTTCTGCACGTTTCAACCCTCCATGGGCAAACAACTGCTTTCCGTCTTTGCTGGGCATGGGCCAGACGTATCGCAGGGGGCCGTTCGTAAGTTGGTATGCCCGCGGTCGGCACCAGAACCAAGAATGCGAGCAATCCCGCAAAGCCCAAAGGTCGGCTTCCACACTGTCCCACACCTCGAAAATGAAATAGCTTCCGTCCGCCGTCCATCGCCCGAGGTCTTTGGTTGCGCCGTTGTTCCAGTCCTCGGGTAGTACGAGGTGAAGATTGCTGCCGTCGGTATTCACGTCCCAAAAGGAATACCGGAATGTCGAGAGGTTATAAACTCGAAGCCGAAGGCGCCGTCCGTCCGGGGAAAAAACGAGACCGCCGAGACCGGAATTCGGAAAGTGCCCTTCCTTCGAAAGCAGTTTGTGGCTGTTTCCGCCGTTCGCATCGACGAGATAGAGTTCCGATGCGCTCTTGATGTATGCGATCCTTTTCCCGTCCGGTGACCAGGCCGCTGCCGAGGCAGAAATGTCTCCCAGCCGGCGAGGCGATCCGCTGGGAAGGGGCAAACGCCAAAGCGGATTGTCAAGATCAGAATCGCCGGAGTTGATGAGCAACTCGGAGCCATTGGGCGAGATATCGTAGATGCTGACATATGGCAGGGTGGTCGGGACGAGGCTGGTCTCGCCTCCCGCGGCTGAGACTTCGGTAATGTGCTCCTGGTCAGAACCCTCCGTGAAATAAAGTCGTGCACCGTCGGTGAGCAGTACCGCTGAAACGACGCCTTTGACTTTGCCATCGTGTGTGAGCTGGGTTGCGTGGCCGAGTTTGGGAGGCCCGGGCTGAGAGAAAAACAGGAGAGCCGCTATGCCAGCCACGGCCAGTGGGAGCGCCGCTGTCAGTACCCAGACCCTGGGAATTCGGCGACGGTCTGCTCTCGGCACAGCCGCAGAACCTGTCGCCGTCTCCGATAGCGCGTCCAGCGCGAACGCCAGATCCGATGCCGTCTGGAACCGCTGCTCCGGGTTCTTCTCCAGGCACCGCTGCACCACTCGCTGCAAGGCCGGTGCAGCGTTCGTCGTCACCTGCGAGATCGCCGGCGGCTCGTCATGCAGGATCGCGCTCATCGTGTCCACCGACGTCGCCTTCTGAAACGCCCGCGTCCCCGCCAGCATCTCGTACAGAATCGTTCCAAACGAAAAAATGTCCGTGCGATGGTCCGCCGTCTGTCCCCGCACCTGCTCCGGAGACATGTAGCCCACCGTCCCCATCACCAAGCCCGGTTCGGTCGCGCTCCCCGCCGTCAGCGCACTCTGCGCCGAATTGGGTAGCCGCTGCGTCAGCCGCGCCAATCCG